>CALBKR010000299.1 GCA_937896105.1 uncultured Bacteroidales bacterium | reverse complement strand
CAGATTATGAGTCTGTTGCTCTAACCAACTGAGCTAAAAGCCCGAGTATCTCTTTTGAAATACAGCGCAAAGGTATTGCAATTTCTTTTATATTGCAAATTTTTTGTGCTAAAAAATGTAACAGGCAAAAATATATGCTGCCGTTTTGTCGGCTGCATATATTTTAACAGGCTTTCAAACAGCGCTGTAGGCTGTTCAATACCTCATCCAACGCCACAGCTCCTTCAGGTTCGGCTTCTTGCCGTGCATCAGTATACCGACCCTGTATATCTTGCCGGCACCCCACACGGTAATAATGAATGTAATGTACAATATCGCAGCCGATAGCATAATCTCCCAAGTAGGTATCCCGTAGGGTATGCGTGCCATCATTACAATTGGCGATGTCAATGGTATCATTGAGAACCAGAAGGCATTGCTTGCCGACGGGTCGTTTATCACCGACAGCATCATAAACAGCGCCAAAATTATCGGCAGCATAATGGGGGTCTGCAACTGCTGTGCATCCTGTGGGCTGTCTACAGCTGAGCCTACCGCTGCGAACATCGCTGCATAGAGCAGGAAACCGCCGAACATAAACACCAGCAGCCATACGATAATTCCGCCCACATAGCCGATGTCGCTGAGCATCATTATACCCTGTATCACGCCAAGTCCTGCGCCGCCCTCAATTGCCGATGCCGGTACACCCTGCTTCAGCAGTTCCATCGATGCCAGTACATCATCGGGCAGCAGGTGTGGCAGCACAAAGTAGGCCGTGCCTGCTATGAGCACAATCCATATAACAATCTGCAGCAGTGCCACGCAGGCAATACCCAGTATCTTGCCCATCATCATATCGAACGGGCGCACTGTCGATGCGAGTACCTCGAGCACCCTGTTGTTCTTCTCCTCGATGACCGACTGCATAACCATTACGCCATAGAGCAGCAGGAACATATACAAAATGAAGCTGAGCGTGTATGCCAGCACTGTTGCTACCGTTGTCGATGAGCCTTCGAGCTCCTCACCCTGGACATTCTTCAGAGACTGTGGCACGACAGGTGCGTTAAGCTCCTGCATCAGTTGCGGGTCGATACCGTGTTGTCTCATCTTCTCGCCCTGCACAGTCATCGTCAGGTGTGCCATTATATTCTGTTCGGCAGCCATCGATGATGTGCCGTTAGTATAGAGGCGTGCATCGGTGTTGTCGTTCAGGATGTTGCTGCCTATGTGCAGCACGGCATAGTCGTTCTTGTAGTACCCGCGTGCGGCATCGAGCGGCATCTGCGCCACTCTGAAATCCAAAGTCTTGCTATCCTGCAGATGCGGTGCTATGAGACCGCTATCGTCCACCACAACAATGCTCCTTTTCTCCTCGTCTTCGCTCCCTGCAATCAGTATCGGCGCGAAAATCAGCGCTATCATCAGCAATGGTGTGATGAGGGTGGTTATTATGAACGATTTCTTGCGCACCCTTTCGTTGAACTCGCGTCCAATGACAATTCCTATCTTGCTTTTCATCCTTTTACTGTTTGTGCGTTATACATTACTGTTCACGGTGCGTATGAAAATATCGTTCATCGTCGGTATCACCTCGCTGAACGAACGTAACTCCACGCTCTCGTTGACGGCTGTTATCACACCGCGCACTTCTTCGTCGGTCGCCACGTGAACCTTTGCCCTGTTAAGTCCTGTTACCGAAGCGTTGCTCTCTATTATGCTGCACAGGCCATCGACTGCCGCCTGAAGCGCCTGCTCCTCGCCCCGGTAGCATATCTCGAAGATGTTGCTGCCGTGGCTGTGGCGTATCTCCTCGACATTGCCCGAGAGGATGTTGCGCGACTTGTCGATAAGTGTTATGTGGTCGCACAGCTCCTCGACCGATGACATATTGTGTGTCGAGAAAATTATTGTAGCACCCTTGTCGCGCAGTGCAAGTATCTCTTCTTTCAACAGGTTGGCATTTATGGGGTCAAATCCCGAGAACGGCTCGTCAAAGATAATCAGCTTGGGGTCGTGAAGCACGGTAGTTATGAACTGTACCTTCTGCGCCATACCCTTCGAGAGGTCGCCTATCTTCTTGTCCCACCAGCTCTCGATGCCGAACTTCGCAAACCACTCCTTTGCTTTTGCCGTGGCCTCCTTGCGTGTCAGTCCTTTGAGGCGTGCAAAGAAGATAGCTTGTTCGCCAAGCTTCATCTTCTTGTACAGTCCGCGCTCCTCGGGCATATAT
>CALBKR010000298.1 GCA_937896105.1 uncultured Bacteroidales bacterium | reverse complement strand
TAGCGGTCAGTGCAAAATGCCACATATGCTCTGCATCATTTTCCCGTCTTGTTCCGTCGGCAAGAGCGTGTGCATAGAGAATATCGCCTTTTCCGGGTTCTGTGCCTATGCGCAGGGCGTATGTGAGGTCGCATCCCGGTGTCTCCTTGTCCTTTCCCTCCTCCCAATTTATTTTCAGAAATCCGCAGCTCGGGTCGTATGCCGTGATTGGCGCCTGCGGTCTCTCGGGTCTTTCGTTTGCTGTAGCCGATAACGGCATCAATGCCCATGAGTTTGCAATGTACAATATTCCGCTATTGTCTATGTCTATAACGGCGGAAGTACAATATTCCGGTTTTGATTCTAGTTGACATATTAACGGAGTGTCGAAATCAAGGATACTTTCACTTATTTTTGTTCCATTAACATTGAGGTATCCGATGTGTCCGGTGTAGTAGCCGTCGGCGTCTTCGCCGTCTATGTCATCAATGTTGCATATAACCTCGTAGTTGCCGTCTGAATCAAAATCCACGCAGGCTACAAAATGCATATGGTCGCTGTAGTAGTTCTCGTGGCATTTGAACTGTTCGTTTCCGATGTTTTCCATCAGAAGCAGGTAACTGCCTCCCGGGTCGTTAGAGTAGGTCAATTTGCCGCAATAATCGTATGCTATCAGCAGGTCGATGTCTCCGTCCTTGTCAAAGTCGTAGTTCCAGCAGCCGCCATTATGGGTAAATCCTGTATATATCCTTTTCCTTTCCCACTCGCCGTTCTTGCGCGAAAAGTGTATGTATATCTCCTGTCCCAGTTCCAGTATGTCTGCTATGCCATCGTTGTTTACATCGACAAATATGCACTCGCCCGATAGTTGATTGTATATTATTTTGTCATTGCCGGTGTTTATAAGTACCTGCTTCCCTTTTACATAATCGGCAATGCCGTCTCCGTTTATGTCTTTTGAGTTTACCCGGTGAATAGGTGGGTTATATACCTTTGTGGCATTCATTGTAACGGTCAATTTGGAGTTCAGTGCACTTCCGTATGATTGCGATATAAGGGTTCTGCCGTTGCGCAGTTTGTTGTAATTGATTACGCCGTTATATTCGCTTTCTGTCATTATGCTCACACTCCTCTCAATGAATTCGCCATCGGGCAGCAGTGTGTATCCAAAATCGTTTTTATGTGTTATATCCGGGTAACCGTCGTTGTCAAAATCAAGGACAACCAAGTCTGTTTGAGCGGAAATTCCGAATGTGTCCTTGTGGCAATTCCCCTTTCCCAAGCCCAATAATGTCCGGTATTCCAGGAAATATTCATAGCCGTCGTTGTAGCTTCCGGTGGTAAATGTCCTGAAGCAGTCAATGTTACCGTCGTTGTTGAACTCCGCAAGGCCGCTCACATTTGAGTAATTGCCGAGACCTCTTAAATTTTCACTTACACTTGTGGCGTTTCCTGTACTTTTATCCAATGAGTAGAAGTAATTCGGATTATAAACTTCTATTATGCCGTCTCCGTCAATATCGTAGTGGTTACCCATTTCTGAATCAACGGTGATTTTAGGGGTAATGATGCCGGTTTGTGCATAACTGCCTGTATAACTGACAAATGCTGATAGGATAAATGAAATCAGTAGTAGACGGGTTCTCATAAGTGAATAGTTTTTAATGACTTGCAAAAGTATATAAAAGGGGTAAAATTACTTTTGCTTGCTTGTTAAAAAAGTGTTAAATATATGATTTCCAAAAAATTGTTCAACTTATTTTGAACTCCGCGTGGCTTTCATTATCTTTGTATCTTGGCGAGTGTGGTTCCTTGGAGTCTTATATCACGCTACGCTTTTATAGTTTACTGATAACATATGCGAGTAATCGATTATATAAATTCATCGGCCAATACGGCGTTTTCGTTCGAGGTGTTGCCACCGCTCAAGGGCGTGGGCACCGGTAAATTGTTCGGGAACATCGACCGCCTGATGGAGTTCAATCCGGGCTATATAAACATAACGACCCATCATAGCGAGCCTGTTTATCAGGATGCCGGCAACGGAATGTTCCGCCTTGCATCGATACGCAGGCGTCCAGGCACTGTGGCTGTAGCCAATGCGATACATCACCGCTATGGTATTCCAGTGGTTCCGCACATCCTATGCAACGGCTACACGCTCGAGGATACCGAGTATGTACTCATTGATTTGCAGCTTTCGGGTATAAGCGATATTCTTGTGCTGCGCGGCGACAACTGCAAGGGCGATGCCAATACGGCTCCGGCTAAATGCGGCAACAAGAATGCCATAGACCTGCAGCGTCAGGTAAACCGCTTCAACGAAGGCTTCTTTGTCGACGGTTCGGCAATGAAAGAGCGTGGCGTGCCGTTCTCCTATGGTGTTGCGTGCTACCCCGAGAAGCACGAAGAGGCACCGAATATGGATAGTGACCTTGCTGTGCTCAAGCAGAAGGCTGATGAGGGTGCCGCGTATGCCGTGACACAGATGTTCTTTGACAACAGCAAGTATTTCGCTTTTGTGGAGCGTGCAAGAGCAATGGGTATAACTATCCCAATTATTCCCGGTATAAAGCCTATACACCGTCTTTCGCAGATGAATGTGTTGCCGAAGACCTTCCGCGTCGATTTGCCTACCGACCTTGTCAATGAACTTGCAAAATGCAAGGA
>CALBKR010000297.1 GCA_937896105.1 uncultured Bacteroidales bacterium | reverse complement strand
CTGGCAAGTGTTGCCGGCACACTCGCAAAGTTCGCTTTCGACGCCTGCCTGTTCAACTCGCAGAACTTCGGGTTCGTGAAATTGCCCGCCGAATGCACCACCGGCAGCAGCATTATGCCGCACAAGAAGAACCCCGATGTCTTTGAACTCATACGTGCAAAATGCAACCGCCTACAGGCATTGCCAAACGATATACTGCTCATAATGAACAACCTGCCAAGCGGCTATTTCCGCGACCTGCAGATAATAAAGGAGCTGTTCCTGCCTGCATTTGCCGAACTGAAGGATTGCATACGGATGACAACATACACCGTGCAACGCATCGAGGTGAACAGCGATATCATCGGCGACAAGCGCTACGATGCAATGTTCAGCGTCGAGGAGGTCAACCGCCTTGCCGGTAGCGGAATGCCGTTCCGCGATGCCTACAAGAAGGTGGGGCTCGACATCGAAGCAGGCACCTTTGTGCCCGACAAGAGTGTGCACCACACCCACGAAGGCAGTATCGGCAACCTTTGCAACAAGGAGATAACAGAAATGATGGAGAGGATTTACGGTTCTATGGATTTCCAGAAAGCCATTGATGCCGAAAGAAGGTTGCTCGGGCGCATATAAATAAAGGTTAAAACAACAGCAGAGCCGGCAATAACAGCAGAAATCACACGTTTAGATGGCAAAGAGACAAAGAGCTATGAAAAAGATTACTCGCCTGATATTGTTGTTGTCATTGGTGTTCACCGCCACAGGATGTGACAGCGACAGCCCCTACTCGAGCTACCACGCCAATTTCATTTTCGACGGCAATATACACCCATATATCCAGGCACGCAGCTTCGGGCAGTTCATCTGCGTGAAGCAAGGAGCCAATATCGGGCAATACAAAGTTACCGATGCGCTCGGCAACACACAGACTGTGAACGTGTCGCAGATACATCTGCAACAAGGGAAATTCTACTATGGTCTTGGCGGACTGATAATAGGCACGCCATCAATGGGTGACGGTACCTTGTGGGCATACGACTGGGCCTGCCCCGAGTGCGACCTTGCCCGCTGCCGTGTGGAGATTGACTACACTACCGGGCACGCGACCTGCCCACGATGCAACGCAAAATATGACCTCAACAGCAGCGGCATAGCCATCGAAGGCAACGCACGCCCCCTGTGGCGATACCGAGTGTTCGATAACGGCTCCGAAGTTATAATACAAAATTAAAAGACGAAGCCGTTTGCACATTTAGCAAAATGTTATATCTTTGCGTTAAACCGCGAACATATACTGCGCTGGCTGTGAAATATCAAAGCAAGCTTTGTATATTTCGCTCTTTTGTTATATATTTGCAACCGTTTTAGGCGCATAAGCGTATGGAACAAACAAACATAAGGTCGCTCGAATGGTGGAATCGGTAGACACGAAGGACTTAAAATCCTTTGGCATTTAAACGCCGTGCGGGTTCAAGTCCCGCTTCGAGTACTCTTACGGACGCTAATTACTTGTTTTCAAGCAATTAGCGTTTTTTGTTTATCGTTTTTAAAGACGGATACAAGATTTCAAACTTATTAACATTTTGAAAACGCCAATCGGCATTTATCAGCTGTTATTCATAAATATTATGCATAAGAGCAACATTTTTTCACAATAATAGGACGAATAATGATTTTTTGCATTATATTCGCGATGTTATTTTGTTATAAACAAAAGCACACACTGACGGAATATCATTTTAATATTAACTAAATACTATGCTTATGAAAAAATTTACGCTATTTTTAATGTCAATGTTCCTTATGTTGGGAACAGCTGTTGCACAGGACGATGCATTCCAGCTCACTTTCAGCAATCCAAGCAGTGACAAACCGGTATCAAAGGTAGAAATCATACAGCTTGTGTTCTCCAAGAATATAACTGTAACTCTTCCCACAGAGCCTATTACCATCACAAATGACAAGAACAACGATGTGTTCGAAATTGTCAATGGTATGGGATCTGACCAGAACGCAATCCTTTATTTCCAGAAAGTTGAAGAATTGGCAGAAGACCAATCGCCTACAACATCAATAACCAAGCCAGGAACATACACCTATACTATCCCGGCCGGTGTTATAAAAAGTACTGATGGAGATGTTTTCCCCGAGACAACGTTCACATTCAGCATTACTGCTCCATTTGAAATAGCAAGTATTTCACCACAGGAGACAACCAAGCTTGACAAGATTGAAATCACATTCAAAGAACCTGTTGCCAGTGTCAAGAGCCCTATCGGTTTGAGCATTGTTAATATGTATTGGGAAACTGTTGCCAACATCAAGGATGAGGTAACATTCAGCGATGACAGAAAGACTGTCATACTTGAGCTTGAAGAGCCTATCACAACAATCGGTTCTTATAGCCTCGTTATTTACAATGGCACATTCACAAATGAGAGCGGAGTTGGAAACGAGTATTGGACCCAAGCATTCGACGTCATCGACCCGACACCGGTATATATCACCAACTATGAGAATGGTGACAAGGTTAAGGAAATCGGCAACCTTGAGATTACTTTCAAGAATGTAAAGGAGGTTAAGCTTGTCGATGGTGCAGACCCTATTACTCTTTATCTCCCCGGCGTGAATTCTGTTACAGGCACTACAACACTTGACGGCAACAAGATTACAGTGACATTCGACCAGGAGTTCACCGAGTTGGGTAAATACACATTCTACATCCCCGCGGGCGTATTCACAATGGATGGTGCAGCAAATGAAATGCGTGAAATAACCGTAGAGCTCGAGGACTCAAACATCACTCCATTGGAGATTGTAAGCATCTCGCCGGAAGAGGATACCGTAAACGAACTTGGCAAGATTGTCATCACCTTCAACCAGGATGTTACCCTTTCGCAAGAGAACTGGCAACAGATTTCACGCGAAATAAAGATGACTTGCGGTGACAAAGAGTACATATTGACATACAACTCAGAGTCAAACGTTGGTAGCAGCCTCGAGTATCTGGTAAATGCAGAATGGAAAAACAACCAATACGAGTTCACCCCTATCACAGAAGAAGGTGAATACACACTCGACCTTTCGCAGATTGTTGTTGACCACGCAGCTGAAGAAGGCATTGACGAGTATGGATGGCCGGTAATAATATGGAACAGCAAAAATCAGAGATGTTCTGGTACCAAAACCTGGAAAATAGTAGCCGGAGAGGCCTCAATTGAAGATATTGTTGTCGAGGAGGGTGCAAAGGTTATATACGACCTCACCGGCCGCCGTGTAGAGACTATCACAGCTCCCGGCATCTACATTGTCAACAGCAAAAAAGTCATTGTAAAGTAAAGAACAATATAACAAAGACTTCTTTTATATATAACATCAGAGCCGCGGAATATTCCGCGGCTCTGATGTTATATAAAAAATGCAATCAAGAACATTATTCCTCTATCTGGTCGAGATAGTAAAGGTCACCCATCAATATCTGCTCCACACGCATAACCACCTCATCTGTTTCCATATCAAGCGACACAGCACGACCCTCGGGCTCGATGAGTATGATTTTAGGAGCATTGTCAACGCCAAAGAGGTCTGCGGCCAACGAAGCAGCACCTACGCCTTCACAGGCGTGCAGCCAAGCCTCGCGACATAGACCTCTGCTCTCCACCTCCTTTTCCCAAGCTGCTTTGTCACTGTCAAGCGCAACGCTGACAATTATGAACTCACTGCTGTTATCCTTAACCACCTCATATAGGTTCTCGAGCCCGGCAAGCATCCCCGCCGACTTTTCACAACCGCGTGACCAGAAATTAAGAACAACATAACGGCCACGGAAATCGCTCAAATGCTTTTCTTCGCCACCAAGCATAGGCAATTTAATATCAGGAGCCTCATTACCCACCTTCAGGTTATTGGCAAGCACTCTATTACGCAATGAGTGGTAGTAAGGGTGGTCGTAAAGCAATGTAGACACGGCATTCATCATCTGCTCGGCATACGCCGGTGTCAACAGGTGCAACAGATTACGCTCTACAACTAACGGCATCATTGGTGATGCATTATTGTCTATAAGGAACCTTATTGCCTGCGAAAGTATCCTTATACCCTCCTTTGACTCTATTTTACCCACTGCCACCTTGTCTTCGGCACAACCGCCTGTAACTATAGCCTTGAATTCAGTATATGCATCATTGGCAGGAGTACCCGAAACCTCACTGTCACAGGGCTGAGCTGCCGACGGTGTCTTTACAGAGACCTCGCCGGGCTCCACAAAGATTTCAACACCAATTCCATCACCGAAGCCTGTCACAGTATAAAGAAGCACAGGCTCGTCCTGAGCAAGCTCGTACTTGAATGTGTATGAACCCTTTTTAACTTTAGCCTCTGCAACTGTCACAGGCTGCCCGAGCTCATCAGTTCCTGTCAGGAAAACCTTCTTCACCTTTTTGCCATCGCCTGTCCTGTTGTCGGCAATATGGCCGTTTATCACACATACGCCCTGCGCATTGACCGCCGCAAAGGCAATAACGGATAATATTATCGTTGAAAACAATCTCTTTATCATAGCTCTACTGTTTTATTTGCCGGCACCGTCCACGATGCTCTTTAGTTTCTTTACCATCTCCTCGCCACGTAGCTCAAACTGCACTACATTGCCATCTGGGTCAATGAGAACCGTAAAAGGCACTCCTTTGACATTAAACAGCCTTATGGCATCGCTATTCCACCCCTTGATAGTTGAAACGTGTATCCAGTTCTTGTGTACAAGCTGGTTATCCTCTATGCAATATAGCCAGTCCTCCTCTTCGCTGTCTATCGAATAGCTGAAAACTACAAGATTATCGCTATTCTCGGAGTATGCAAGCGCCTCTTTAAGGTATGGAATCTCGCGACGGCAGGGTGCACACCAGCTTGCCCATAAATCGATAAAGACATATTTGCCACGAAAATCAGAAAGCGAGAGTTCTTTCCCATCGGGTGTACGACCTGCAATATCCGGAGCCGCGGCACCCACCTTGAGGTTGGCCGAACGCACATCGTTCACAAGTTCCTTATACATTGCGTGACTGTGCAGACTCTCGGGCAATGCATTCAGGAAGCCCTGGATGACATCGGTAACAAATGTCGGCATCATCGCATATTTAATTACATACAACACCACGGGCGAATCGATATTGTCGTACACAAAATCCATTATCGCCACCTTGAAGTGCATATTATTGACATAGAAGGTCGGCGACGTGTAACGCAACTCAGCCTCGATATTGCCCTTTATATCAGCCGGCATACTCTCGTGTGCTGCCTTCATACGCATCTTGCTCTCCGCAATGCATTTATTGTTCAGGTCGAGGTATGCCTGGTATGTATCATTGCTTGGGGTACCGCCTATTCTTGCACCGACAGGATAGGCTGCATCAAACGGGCCAATCTTTATCTCGCCCTCCTCGAGGAAGAACTGGATACTGCCATTGTCAAAGCCGGACAAGCTCCAAAGGCCAACTGCATCGGGGGCAACACCCTCGAATGTAAACTTTCCATCCACAACCGGCGCTGTGTCAACCACTGTCGACACACCATCAACGGTCTGTTCAAGCTTCACCTCCTTTACAGTCTCATTGCTATAGCACAAGGTGATGCTTGTCATTTCACCTTTGATGACAAAGCGTTTCTCCTGAGCTACAGCAAACGTAGCCACGGCAAGCAATGCCATTAAAAACATTTTTCTCATAGTCTATCTCTATTTTATTCCGAACTTGAAGTTTTCACTCTACTTTCCAAGTTTCTCCTCAAGGAACAGCCTCAACTGCTCACCGCGGAGACCTGTGGCTATTATGTTGTTATGCTCATCAAGAACAAAAAGTGAAGGTACCGCACTCACATTATATAGGCTCATAACCTCGCAATCCCATCCGTCGAGCGACGACACATTTATCCAAGAGAGGCCATCACTCTCTATCGCCATCTCCCAGTCCTCTTTCTCAGTATCGAGTGAGACGCCGATAATCTCAAGCCCCTTATCGTGGAACTTGCTGTACAGTTCCTTGAGTGCCGGGTTATTCAGTCGACAAGGGCCACACCAACTTGCCCAGAAATCGATAATCTTTATCTTTCCCTGAACCTCGCTCATTGTCACGGAATTACCGCTGACATCGGGCAGTGTAAAATCGGGCGCCTTGGCACCACCCTCGGTCTTTTCCAGACGCTCAATACGCTCTTTTATCATCCGTCCGTAGTGGCTTGCCTTTGCACCATCGCCAAGAGTCGCATACATACTGCGTGTCTCCTTGAGCCTGGCATCACGCATAACGATGTTCGAGTAGACGGTATAGGCCGAAATGACATTATCGTTGCCGGCAAGAAAGCTGTATGTAATGTCGCGCAGAGTCTCTTGCTCGCCGCGTAGCGTATCGTTTACCAGACTTGCACTGCGGAATTTACGCCCTGTACGCAAAGAGTCGTAACGCGCCTGCAATCCCGATATACGCAGGCGTAACGAATCGGACACATTAACATAGGCTGCATAGCTGTCATTGAGCACGCCACCCTTTATATAATAGCTGTCGCCGTTGCTCAAATGTGCCTTGTAGCTTGCACCAGGCTCGGCAAAGAGTGTGAAACCGCCCGAATAGCCATCGACAACAAGCTGCACAGCCATAGGCTCCTCTACGACAGCCTTCATCTTGAACTTGCCACGTTTAAAATCGCAGAAGCCCAATGTATCGGTCACCTCCTCCGATGAACGTACGAGCAACAGCAGACGCCCTTCTCTTATTCCTTCAACAGTACCGGTAATCTTCAATTCCTGCGTTTGCGCAAACGTGAACAACGCGCTACAAACAAGAAGAACAGCTAATAACATTATCTTTTTCATAGTCTTTCTTTTCTCATATCATACTCATGCACAAACTGAACATCTTTGATTTCACCCCAACGTTTCCCCTCGTTGTCCCTATCGTAGAAGAGTGGTGCATAATCGGTATCGACATCGGCCGATGTCGTGAACTTAATCTCTGCAACCGCTCCATTAACACCATCGAACATTACTATATTCATATAAAGACCAAGATCATCGCTGTAAGGAGAAGCATCTTCTGTTCTGAATTTGATTTTTGTCACATCATAACCCTCCGGAGCCTCATAGACAGCCAACCTGTCACCATTGACATTATAACGGTAGACAGTGCCGCCCTCGGCAAAGAAAAGGTTCTCTGTGGTAAACCAGGAATTGTATGTTATAGTAGAGAAATCGTCGGGAGTGAGGTTCTTGAGTTCCCGTTCTTCGACAATCTCAAATGCAGGCTTCATCTCACTGCTATTGCCATCTGCACTCCTTTGAACAGGCTTGGCCTTTTCGCCGGCGCCTACATCCTTCCATTTAAGAGCATAACGATAGTAACTGCCGGTATCCTCATCCTTAAATATAAAGTAAGGATTATTGTTGTCATAGTCATTCCTATAATTTATATATCCCAAGACAGCGGTTTTCCCGACAGGTGATTCATCCAACCCCTGGAAATCTACACTCGCGTCAAGCAATGGTTTCTTCGACCTGAGAGCGGAATTCAAGGAAGCAGCCTCATCCATAGCAAAGCCGTGACCGCCGGACTCATTCGACGTATACAGGAAACGGTCATACTTGGCATCCCACATCAAGAAACGGTTATGGGTTATTGCTGCGGCTGTTACTTTATAATCGGTCTGATTGGCAGGGTCGTCCAAGCAACCGGAACCGGGTGTGTATAGCGAATGTACATGATTGCCTATATATACATCGCCATCATCGGTAAGTACCACTTTGTATTTCTTTGGAATGGCATAGTCGCCGGTCTGGAGAGTTTTCCTGTATAAGAAGTTCTCGCTTTCAGGCCTGAATATCTGTGACGCAGTATATTTCAGCTCCATTCCGTGAGGGTCATAGCACTTTGTCTCGCCATTACCGGCAAAAACCATCAGATTTTTTGTGTAGTATCCACGCACCGGCCCTCCCGCGTGATTATAAAAGACCGAATAACAGAGACCCGCAGCATACTCATAGTGATTATTATCCTTTGTGGCCGATTTTACATCAGTATATATTTTTGTATCGCTGCCGATGACCTCGATATTTCCTAACTTGCGGTTGCCGTCGTTACCGTGCAGAACAAAAAGACTGTTCTTGAACAGCGGACGGGTATTCAAATCGAAGGCCTCGTAGTGAGAAAGGTCGGTTGTCCTGTCATATATCTGCAGGAATATCCGGTACGCCATCTCTTTCGCCACAGGAAGGTCGAACTCAAGATAGCCTCTTGTGCAGACTGTATCCTTTACCGCTTTTCCGTTCTCGTCGACATAATCCCTGTACCAATAGAAATCAAGGTTATCAAGGTTGTCGAAATGGCTCTGCTCTACATAAACCTCGACACGGCGTCGTGTGTCGTTCTCATCGAGCGCCTGCTGCACCTCTATCAAAGAACCGCCTGTCCCCTGCTCTATACTTGGCGAGAATGTCACAGAGGTTATCTTGTTCATCGAATCCAGTGTATAGTCATAGTTTCCGAGGTCTCTATAACAGCCTGTAAAAAGAAGCGCAAGCAACAGGAATGATGATATTGATATCTTTTTCATATTCTTATACATCTCTATTGTTATTCATATTATATGTCCGGTTTCAATCAATATCGACATCTGGGATATCGAATCGTCTCGATGGCGGACGTTTTTTGTTGGCAGCCTTGACAACACGGTAACACTCCTTGAGGCGCTCTTCGCCCGACAGTTGCTTAGTACCAAATGGAGACTTGTCCCAAGCAAAGGTATCGTTCTCTTTATCGTATATGAACGGGAATATCGACTCTGTAATGAAGTTCTCGGCACCATCCTCTTTCATCATAGTATCCAGGATAAATTTATATTTTTCGCCACCGGTTTCTTTATCATACTCGCCGAAATATTTCTTTACGATGGCAGCCGTACCGAGACCGTTAGGGTCCTCCCACCAGAAAGGTATCCTCACATCGTAGTTGATGTCGCTTCTCAGTTCAACCCAGAAGAGGTTTCTGTACTCCGAAATGGGATAGCCCATAAGAGCATAATCATAGTATGCGTTAAGCATATCGAGGACATCGGACTTGTGGAAATTTCCCGACTCCTTCTTCATCAGCTCCACCGCCTCGCTACTGGCAAACATAGCTATTATATCCCTTGTGTTCGAGCCGCCCATCATTGTTGTGAAACGGCAGAAATTCTTTGCCCTGAAGGCTCCAAGATACTGCTCGCAATCCTTCCAGAAGAAGGGAGCCTGATAGTCGGGGTATAGACCCGCAACCAATATCGGCAAGTCTACGATTATAGGCTCAACAGGCTCACTTGCAAGCAATGCATTCACAGCACTCACATTGAGATTCAGAAGTTGCTCTTGTCTATAGTTTCCGTTCCCGTCGTAAACCCCATTGAGATAGTGGTTATCACCCATAAGTTCTGCAAGGAACCGATGTTTCTCACGGTTCCACTCGCCAAGATACGTTTCTACAGATTCCTGCCACATCAAAGGTTTTTCATACGATTCGGTAACGAACAGGTTAACCGCATCCTTTCCGTTAATGCCGGTACCGATATCACCACTACCGTCAAGATATATACATACGCCATAGACAACATCCTCAACATCGGGACGCCTTACCTTGACCACAATCTCCTTTTCAAACTCCTTGTTGGCAAACACGACATTGTCAATTGTAATATCGGGCAGTTCGTAGCCCTCTATCGTCTTCGTCTTTACCGACAATGTACGGCTATCGTCGGTCAGATAACCGAGCAGCTTTACCTTGAATGTCACTGTAACCGTATCGGGATTGCCTATAAGATACTCGGCAAAATTTATACTACGGTCAAAATCGGCAGCATACTCATAGTCAAAATATGCACCGTTCGCACTCCCGTCAAAGAGGTCGGGTTCGTACTCCTTGCAAGCTGTAAAAGCTGTGACAAGGCTCAGCAGCAGAACTATATAATAATTTCTCCTTTTCATATAATCGTATACCAAATTAATACTAAACTCTTGGAGTTATGCCACCGTCGTCACCTGCATTGTCAAGGTTATCGGCAACATCATCGCTCTCCTCATCTGCAGTCCAGCCATACTCGACCTCGGCATCGGGAAGCGGGAAGATAAAATTTTCCTCAACAAGTGTCACATCAGGACAATGATGCAACGCGCCTGTCAGGCCCTGCGTCTTCAGGAACCAGAAATATTGTCCCTCGGCATAGAACTCCTTGCGGTACTCATCATCAAGAGCCGAAATACGCAGCTCTTCTGTATCGCAAGCAACATCCTTTGCCTTTGAGATACCGCGCTTGTTGCGCACCTTGTTCACATAAAATGCTGCATCTGAACCTTCAGAGGCATTACAAGCTATATAATACATCTCGGAAAGACGGATAAGGGGTATTATTTCATTGTCATTGTCAATATACTTCAACGACATCGCATTCCTTAGCTCATAGTTACGGTAGAAAGCTGTTCCCTTTGCGCGCATATCCTCAGCCTCAGAACCCGAAGTATCGAATATCTTGTCGAGCGTAGAGGTTTCCAGGTAATACTTTGTCTGCATCTTTTCTCCCGTTGCAAAATATTCAGAGAGATTGTCTTTCAGTTCGTGTTTGCTCAAACCGAATATTACCTCTTTGGACAGTATCGGGTCGTTGTCATTGCTGCTCTCAAGTTCAAGACCGCAATTATCTATTACCAAATTGGCATACATTGCCGCACTGTCCTTCACGCCGGCATAGTTATAGACACGAGCCAGCATTGCATTTACAGCGTGGTAGTTCATACGGAAATGCCGGCTATCGATGCGGTCGCTCAAGTCGAGTTCCAGCTCATAGCTTAAGCACTCCCTTGCCTCCTTCAGGTCCCTTATGATGCTGTCAACAACAGCCTCGGCCGACAACAAAGGCTGCTTCGAGTGGTCGGGCACGGTGCGGTAAGGAATACATTTCATAGCCTTTGCAGCATCGCTCGAGGCGTAATCCATCGGTCCCCAACCCCGTAACAGGTCGAAATGCAGGAAAGCACGCAAGGCAAGTGCCTCACCGCGTATCATACTGCGCACCTCGGGGTCTAAAAGCACAACCTCACCATTGAGATCCCACCACTTGAGCAGGTTATTTGCATTGGCTATGATGTGATATTGCGACCGCCACACATTGGCAAGTGTCCCTTTTGTATTGTATCCACCGCTTGTCTCCCTGTCATATATGTAGACACTATTGCGATCAGTTGTTCCCTCGGGCAGTTTGTCATACATCTGCGCAAGCTGATCCATAAGGCCGAATGTAAGGTTCTTACCATATGTACTCTCCTCGGTCATTGTAATATACAACCCTGCCAATGCGCTCTGGAAACCGGTCTCGGTCGTGAAGAGTTCTTTTGCCGGGAGATCGGTGTTCGGTGCCACATCGAGCCACTCCGAGCACGATGATAGAGAGAAAATGCCTGCAAGGCCTGCAAAGAATATATTTATGCTCTTTTTCATTTTTCGATGATATTTTTTATAGTGTTTCGGTTATCGGAACATTATTGAGAGTGACAATGTGTATGAACGTGCAAACGGGTAATCAAGACCGCGCTCCATCCTGATGGGCGAGATGCGTGCCAAATCATTTGTCGTGAAGTTCAATGCAACAACATCGACCATCGCGCGTCGCAGGAACTTGAATTTCTCGCTTGTAAACCTGTAGCCCACGTTCAACGTTGCTAACTTTATCTCGTTATCGTCCATAATAAATCGTGTACTTGCCGGGGTGTTGGCGCCTGTCGGGCTGAAACCCACATAGGGTGTAACATCGCCCGGTTTCTCCCAAC
Organism: uncultured Bacteroidales bacterium; assembly: GCA_937896105.1. The sequence continues at coordinate 4,657 of CALBKR010000297.1, read as the reverse complement.
GTCCCTGAGCAGCACGGTTGTCGAGGTTGTATGCGACATTCTGGTTCTCTATCTTGTCGACAAGAGTCTGGTTATACACCACACCGCCATACTTGTAGGTAAAGCCCAACATCACAGAGAGTTCCTTCCAGTTTATACTCGAAGAGAGCGTACCGCTTATTATCGGGTTTGTATCACCTACAGGCACCTTGTCATTGGCATTCCACACGAATGTCTTTGTGCCATCACGTTTCAGATAAACCTCCTTGCCCGTAACAGGGTCAACACCCAACGAGCGCACAACATAAAGAGTCGTTGTCGACTCGCCCTCGCGGTATTGCGGCAGTGGAGCAGCTGCCGATTTCATCTGCTCCTCGTTCATCTTCTTGAGGTAATCGGACAGTTTGCGTATCTTGTTCCTGTTGTGGTTGGCATTGGCATTTATTGTCCAGAAGAACTCCTTGCGCAGGTTCTGCACCGCAATGACATTCAGCGACAGGTCAAATCCCCTGTTCTGCAACTCGCCGGCATTCATCACCATTGTAGAAAAACCTGTAGACGGCGCAAGGTCATAGTTTGTCAGCAGCTCCTTGGTGATGTTATCGTAGTAGTTGAATGTAAGGTTTACACGATTTTTCCAGAAACCGATATCAACCGAGAGGCTGGTATTGTGCGTCTTTGCCCATCCCAAGCCTGGATTGTTCAGCCCGCTCAAGAGAGCACCGAGAACAGCGAAGGAGTTGTATGGGCGCATAGTATTAGAGTATGTATAATACTCAATGGCGTCGGCCGGACTGAAATTCTGTTCACCGGTAACACCATAGCTTGCACGGAATACAAGGTTCGAGAGATACCCCCTCAACCAACGCTCATTGTGGGCGTTCCATCGGCCGCCGACCGACCAGAATGGCACAAGGTCGTGGTCGGCATAACGCGACGAAGCCTCGCCGCTTATATTCATATCGAGTGAATAGCGGTTGTCGTAGCTGTAGGAGAACTGCCCGATGAGTCCGATGGAACGCGAGATATTCTCGGTACCGATGTTGCTCATATTCGTCTCCATCTTGTTGCCGAAGATAAAATCATCCATATGCTTATCGGGATAGCCGGTCGCTGCAAGGTTCACATAGTCGTTCCTGTCCTCGCTTATTGTCCAGTTACCGAAAAGGCTGAAGAGATGCTTGCCGAGCACCAGATTGTAGTTGATACCGAGGTTGCTCGACCACGAAGACATATTACCGGTGCTCTTGGAATAGCTACCCTTGCGTGTAAGGTCATCCTCAAGCTCAAAGCTTGTGTGGTCGGACGGCAGGAACTTGTCAGTTCCAGCCATACCCTTTGTGTAAGACAGTTGCTCGGTAATACGCAGATTTTCAAGAACCATATATTCCAGGCCAAGAGTTGTTGTCACATTGAGGCTGTTGGTGACATCCCTTATACCCACTGTAGCATCATAGAGAGGATTTGTAATGACTCGGCTCTGGCCACTCACGGTATTATTGTCGAGCACCTTCAGCTGCTCGCCGTTGGCATCCTCGGGAATATAATAAGGATTGAGCCTTGTATACTGCGAGAAGGAACCATAGGGAGAGTTCTCACTGTCATTCACCGTAAGGCCTACATTGGCGCGCATCGTGAATTTCTCCTTCAGATATGTCATATTGAAATTCACACCCTTTGTCTGGTTCCCCGACCCCTTCATCACACCATCCTGCATCGAGGCATTGATATCGAGGCTGTAGCGGAAGACATCGGTACCGCCGGCAACACTTGCCGAGTGACGGTGCTGCACAGCTGTGCGCAGAGGCTTCGAGAGCCAATAGGTATCGACACCGCCAAGCACATTGCGCCTGTATTTGTTATAGAGGTTCAACTGTGCAGCATTGTTGGGGTCATAGAGACCGGCACGCCACTCGGTATCGAGCTTTGTTGCAGCATCCATCATATTATAATCGGTAAGATCCGGAGCCTGAATGGTCATTGTACCATTGTACGACACCGAGAGAGCACCGTCGGGTGCAACCTTTGTTTCAACCACAACCACGCCGTTGGCAGCACGCGAACCATAGATTGATGTCGCAGCGGCATCCTTGAGCACAGTGATGCTCTCGACACGCTCCGGGTCGAGCTCAAGAATGCGGCTCATCGGCACAGTAAAGCCGTCGAGCACGAAGAGCGGTGTATTCGGGCGGCTCGATACATTGTCGAGCATAAGATCCATACTGTTCATCGACTTTGAGCCGAAAGACTGGTCGCCGCGAATCTGGAAATCGGGTTCCGCATTGGGGTCGGAACCTGTCAGGTTGTTCTCTATTATCTTGAAACTGGGGTCGAAATACTGCAATCCCTTGAGAATATTTGTCGGGTTCATCTTCCTCAAGTCGTCACCCTTCACCTCGACATAGTTACCGGTAAAACTATCCTTGCTGCGCTTGCTGATACCGGTCACCACAACCTCGGCAAGCTCGATGCTCGGCTTCAGCTCAACAATGACATTCGGTTCATCTTTCTTTATCTGCTTCGTCACAGTCTCGTAACCGACACAAGAGATACTTATGGACTCGTTCTTGTTGACACGCAGACTGAACTTGCCGTCGATGTCGGTTATGCAGCCCCGCGCACCCTTGTTCTTTCCGGTACCGTTCGTTATGAGCACTGTAGCACCCACAATGGTCTCCAGCGTCTCCTTGTCGAAGACCTGTCCCGACACTGTGAGTTCAACAGCCTCACCGCCATCGGGCTCAACGACTATGTGGTTGTCGCCTTCGTAACGTATCTTTATATTCTGGTCACCGATAAGGTCGCCAAGCACCTTGTCGAGAGGCTTGTCCTTGACTGCGAGATTAATAGGCTTGTTTATGTTCCACAAAGAGACATCCTGCAATGTTATCGTTGCACCTGCCGCCTCGGCCACCATCTCGAGCACCTTGCCCAAAGGCTGGTTGCTGACCCTCAAGGTTATGGGTTTCTCTTTCCATTTGTCCGTTGTCTGCGCCTGCACAGCAGTCAGGCTGCACACAAGAAACAGCGCAACGGCCAATATCCTGCAGAGAAACCTCGAGTCAGAAATAGTCTTTCTCATAAAACATATATATAGTTAAGGATTTACAATTATTGCAGGAGCATATCGAGAATACTCCTGTAGAATGTGTTGCTGTTGTAATTGGCGATATAATCCTTGTACAGGACATCGGCTCTCTCTATCTCCTGGCCGTTCATAATGAAATTGCGCAACAGTGTGTAGAGCACGAAATCCCTCTGCGCGCCATCGTAGCAGGCTACGAACTCATTGTACATATCCTCCATCACAACAGGCATATTGTATGGCTCGCCGGCTGCAGCGGCAGCCTTGCCGTTAAGATAGAAACAGTAACGCATCAGAAGGCTTGCATACTCGGGACAGTTCAAGGACTCCGCGTCACTCCTTGTCACATAGCCGTCCATAATACTCCAGTAATCGCCTATCTCCTGCTCATTGATTGGGAGACCGCGCACGCTCTCGTACATAACAGGATACTCTATGAAGGACATATATACCAGATAATCGACCATTGCCGTAACATAATTCTTCGCCTCAGCGCTCGCCTGGCTCCTGGCAATCATCGCCGAAGCCTTTTCGAGCAGCGTACGCGAATCGTCAACGCGGCTTTTTGGTTTTATGTCTAAAGCCACACAGCCCAGGAGCTGCTCCTTGTAACGCATACTGCGCTTTATGTTGTCGATACTCTTCACCAGACGGTTGTTGCTCACAGCACGCTCGGTACCGCTGTACTCGACCTTCGCATTCTTTTCGTTGTAGGTAAGTTCAAGGTGCAGGCTATCGCCGGGCTGAAGCAGGACATTCACATTACCGTTTACCGAAATGCACACAAGGCCGTCGCACTCAAAGCTGTAGATATGCTCCTCGCCGGGGTTGTTATGGAACTCGGCCGCAATGAGCGGTGTCTGGACACAGTCAAAATAGACCATATCCCTCGGATAATTGTAGATTGTAGCACTCAATGTCGTCTTCTCCTGCGCCCCGGCTGTACCAAGCGCTGCAACAATGGCCGTAAAAGCCAATAATAGTCTCTTTCTCATAGCTGTTACCTGATTTTTAACCGCCAATTGCCCAAAAACAGGGCAAAACAGTTCTTAATGACGGCAAAAATATCATAAATGGATATAAAAACAAACTTGTTATCATTAAATATATGTTAAATGATATGTTTCACATTACAAAATATAAAATTACCCCTGAAATTGGTGTGCCACTATTTTTTATACTGAAAATAATGACTACTTTTGTGGGAATGAGGCCGATTAGGATGTAGACCACACATATACAAAAATATAGCAGTTATGAGAAAAATTATCGAGTGCGTTCCTAATTTCTCCGAGGGACGCAATATGGAAACCATAAAGCAGATTACCGATGCCATTGAGAGCGTTAAGGGTGTAAAGTTGCTCGATGTAGACCCGGGTGAAGCCACCAACCGCACCGTCGTGACATTTGTTGGAGAGCCCGATGCAGTCGTTGAGGCCGCCGTTGCCGGCATAAAACGCGCTACAGAGCTCATTGATATGCGCCAGCACAAAGGCGCCCACCCGCGAATGGGAGCCTGCGATGTGTGCCCTCTCATACCCGTCACCGGAATAACGATGGAAGAGTGTGCCGAGCTTGCCCGTGCACTCGCCA
>CALBKR010000296.1 GCA_937896105.1 uncultured Bacteroidales bacterium | reverse complement strand
GGCTCTTCCCCTTCTATGAATTGCGCGCATTGAAGGAGAGAGTGATGAAGACAAATTTCGCCCCGTCACTTTTTGACGATGCGCCGGTTGCCGCAGCAGCACCGGAGACGACAAACAGAAAGAGCTCCAAACAAGAGCCGCTCCAAGGCTCTCTCTTTGATTTTTTTCAGGCCGAGAGTACGGGTGATGAAAAAAAATCGAGCCATTTGAGCTTAAAAGAGGTCGTTCACAACTACAAACTCATTGATACAAAGGAAGATATCTCAAATTTGGTCAATGATATAAAAAATTGCGAAACTGTGTGCTTTGACACAGAAACTACAAGTACCGTCGCTCTCGACGCCGAATTGGTGGGTATAAGCCTTGCTGTGAAGGAGGGCGAGGCATTTTACATACCAATGCCGCCCGACAAAGAAGCGACTATGGAACGCCTTGAAATATTGAGAGAAATTTTTGAGAATAGCGGAAACGAGAAAGTCGGACAAAACATCAAATACGACATCACTGTTCTCGGCAATTATGGAATCGAGGTACGTGGAAGATTGTTCGACACTATGATTGCACACTATGTCCTGCAACCCGAGCTCTTCCACGGGATGGACTACCTTGCCGAAATCTATCTCGGCTATGACACCATAAAGATTGAAGAGCTAATTGGGGAGAAGGGGCGCAACCAGAAGAATATGCGCGATGTGCCGCCAGCCACAGTATGCGACTATGCCTGCGAGGATGCCGATGTGACACTCAAACTGAAGAACATATTGCAGGCAGAACTGAAAAAGGAGGGAATAGAGGAGCTGTTCTACAACATTGAGATGCCGCTAGTCCCGGTGCTTGCATATATGGAGCGCAACGGAGCGCGCATAGACACTGCAGCACTGAAGGAGACATCCATCCTGTTCGGCAAACGCCTTTCCGACATCGAGGAGCAGATATATTCGCTTGCCGGTGAGCCTTTCAACATTGCATCACCAAAACAGGTGGGAGATATACTCTTTGGCAAACTAAAGATTGTCGACAAACCCAAGAAGACAAAGACCGGACAATTCGTGACATCGGAAGAGGTGCTTGCACAACTACAGAACCGCCACCCTATCGTAAAAAACATTTTACAATACCGAGGACTCAAGAAACTGCTAAGCACATACGTCGACGCACTGCCCACACTTGTCAACCCGAAGAGCGGAAAGATACACACATCGTACAATCAGACGGTAACCGCCACAGGCCGCCTCAGCTCGAGCAACCCCAACCTGCAGAATATACCCATACGCGACGAGGATGGCAAAGAGGTACGCAAGGCATTCGTACCGGATGAAGGATGCCTGTTCCTCTCGGTCGATTACTCGCAGATTGAACTGCGCATTATGGCTCACCTGAGTGGTGACAAGAATATGATAGAGGATTTCCGTAGCGGATATGATATCCACGCTGCAACAGCCGCCAAGGTGTACAAGAAGCCTATCGAAGAGGTAACGAAAGATGAGCGCCGCAAGGCAAAGGTAGCCAATTTCGGCATCATATACGGCATATCGGTATTCGGCCTTGCCGAGAGAATGAATGTTGACCGCCGCGAGGCAAAGGAGCTCATCGAGAACTATTTTGCCACATACAGCGGAGTACAGCAGTACATCGAAAAATGCAAGCAGGAGGCAAAGGAGAAGGGATATGTAGAGACCATCTTCCACCGCAAACGCTACCTGCCCGATATAAATTCCCACAATGCAGTGGTGCGCGGATATGCTGAGCGCAATGCCGTAAATGCCCCGATACAGGGCAGCGCAGCCGATATAATAAAGGTGGCGATGATAAACATTTACAGGCGTATGAAAGCTGCCGGAATGCGCTCTACTATGATATTGCAGGTACACGACGAACTCAACTTCAATGTGCACCCGGAAGAGCGCGATGCCCTGCAGGCTATGGTAACCGAGGAGATGCAGAATGCCATTGCACTCAGCGTACCGCTGATAGCCGACTATGGCTGGGGCAACAACTGGTTAGAGGCTCATTGATAAGCAACTTGCCGGAGCATAGCAACCGCCAACAGCACTGCCGCAATTTGATAGTACCGAAATATTTCACTATCTTCGCGCAGAATTTCAATAAGTAACCAAAAAGATACTATTATATGGCTTTGAAAGCAGGTATCGTTGGCTTGCCCAACGTAGGAAAATCGACACTTTTCAACTGCCTATCGAGTGCAAAAGCACAGGCAGCAAACTTCCCGTTCTGTACAATTGACGCACAGATGGGACAGATAACCGTACCCGACGAGAGACTCAACAAACTCGCTGAACTGGTGCATCCCGGACGCATTGTCCCCGCCACTTGCGACATTGTAGACATTGCAGGCCTTGTGAAGGGCGCAAGCAAGGGCGAAGGATTGGGCAACCAGTTCCTGGGTAACATACGTGAGACAGATGCTATTATCCACGTTCTGCGCTGCTTCGACAACGACAACATCGTTCACGTAGACGGATCGGTGAACCCCGTACGCGACAAGGAGATTATCGACCTTGAGCTGCAGTTCAAAGACCTTGAAACTATTGAGAACCGTATCAAACGCGTCGAAAAACAGGCACGCGTAGGCGGTGACAAGCAGGCAAAGCTCGAGTATGATGTACTGATGCAGTACAAAGAGGCCTTAGAAGCCGGAAAATCGGCTCGTACAGTGGTTTTTGAGACCGAAGACGAGCAACAGGTTGCAAAGAACCTTTTCCTGCTCACATCGAAGCCTGTGCTCTATGTGTGCAATGTAGATGACACATCGGCTGCCAACGGCAACAAATATGTAGAGGCTGTACGCGAGGCCATCAAGGACGAGAACGCCGAGCTGCTGATTATTTCGGCACAGACCGAGGCTGATATCGCCGAACTCGAGAGCTACGAGGAGAAGCAGATGTTCCTCGAGGATATGGGACTCAAGGAGTCGGGTTGCGACCGCCTCATCAAGGCCATATATACTCTTCTTAACCTGCAGACATTCATCACCGCAGGCGAGATGGAGGTAAAGGCCTGGACATTCCGCAAGGGCTGGAAAGCGCCGCAGTGCGCAGGTGTAATACACACCGATTTCGAGAAAGGATTTATCCGTGCCGAGGTAATAAAATATGACGACTACATCAACTACGGCTCCGAGGCTGCTGTAAAAGAGGCCGGCAAGATGGGCGTCGAAGGCAAGGAATATGTTGTACAGGACGGTGATATAATGCACTTCCGTTTTAATGTCTGACAGCTATGCCACTCACACAAAGTGCTATTGTATGGGATCCCTCATTGAGCCCGTTCTCCATTTTCGGGTTCGAGGTACGCTATTACTCGCTATGCTGGGTAATAGGTCTTTTGGGCGCATACCTTGTAGTAAAGAAACTTTATAAAAAACAGAATATCGACGAAAAGCTGTTCGACCCTCTTTTCATCTACTGTTTTCTCGGCATACTCATCGGTGCACGCTTGGGACACTGTCTCTTCTATGAGCCGGAATACTACCTATCGCACCCTCTTGATATAATACTCCCGATGAAGGACGGGAAGTTCACCGGTTTTGCCGGCCTTGCAAGCCACGGCGGAGTGATTGGTGTGATAATAGCACTGCTGCTTTATGTGCGCAAGACAAAGCTGAAGATGGTGTGGACACTCGACAACTTGGGCATTGCAGCACCCTTTTTTGCAGCAATGGTGCGCATAGGCAACTTTATGAACAGCGAGATAATAGGTACCGAAACCGACCTTCCCTGGGGCGTCGTGTTCAAGCAGGCCGAACTGACAGCACCGCACCCCCCTGCCCAACTGTATGAGGCATTGGCATACCTGATAATATTCTTTATCGGGCTATGGCTCTACAAGAGGTACAGTGCGAAGATGGGAAGCGGGTTGTTTATGGGATTCTGCCTATTCACGATATTCACTTTCCGTTTCTTTGTCGAGTTCATAAAGGAAAACCAAGTCGAGTTCGAGGATGGTATGACACTGATAATGGGACAGTGGCTGAGCATCCCGCTCATAGCTGTAGGACTTTATTACCTGATAAAGGGCATAAAGGCCAAATAAACAGAAACAGCGACCTTGGTCGCTGTTTCTGTTTATTTGGCTGCCGTTGCCACCAATCTCTCCTTCTCACTCATCGCGGCAAGCCTCACCACCTCGTTTAAATCGATGCCCAATGCATCAGCAAGGCGCGTACCATACTCCTTATCGGCAAGGTAGCAGTGCGAGGCGTGGCGGTACTTTATATTGGCCGTTACAGGCATCATATCCTCGGCTGTATTTGCAATAAGCAAGGCACGTTTATCCTCGGTCATAAGCCTGTAGAGATTACCGGGCTGGTAGAAGCAGTCATCGGTACGGTCCTCGTAGGGATTGTAACGCATTGACTCGCCTGCTACAGCCGAGTGCGCATACATTGCCGGAGCAGTCTCCCACTCGCCGATGCTGTTGGGAGAATAACCCTTTGTAGCGCCGCTGTTGCCATCTACACGCATAACACCATCGCGATGATAGCTGTGCACCGGGCAATGCGCCCTGTTGACGGGTATCTGGTCGTGGTTTACGCCAAGGCGGTAACGCTGTGCATCACCATAGGAGAAGAGCCTTCCTTGCAAGAGTTTATCGGGCGAAAGGCCTATCCCCGGTACAATGTGGGATGGGTTGAAGGCCGCCTGCTCAACATCGGCGAAATAGTTTTCCGGATTACGGTTCAGTTCAAGCACACCTACTTCAACGAGCGGAAACTCCTTGTGGCTCCACACCTTTGTTATGTCAAAAGGATTCTCCTTGTACGTTGCGGCCTGTTCCTCGGTCATAACTTGAATATAGAGTGTCCAGCGAGGGAAATCACCATTCGCAATGGCATTGAAAAGGTCGCGGCCGTGGCTCTCGCGGTCGTGTGCGATGACAGCCGCCGCCTCGGCATTACTCATATTCTTAATCCCCTGCTGTGTACGGAAATGGAATTTCACCCACACACGCTCACCGGCCGCATTTACGAGGCTGTAGGTGTGTGACCCGAAGCCGTGCATATGACGATAAGAGGCTGGTATACCACGGTCGGACATAACTATGGTTACCTGATGCAGAGCCTCAGGCAGCATTGTCCAGAAATCCCAGTTGCTCTGCGGTGAACGGAGGTTTGTCTGCGGGTCACGCTTGATGGCGTGGTTAAGGTCTGGAAACTGCAGAGGGTCGCGCAGAAAGAATACAGGTGTATTATTTCCCACCAAGTCCCAATTACCCTCATCGGTGTAGAACTTGACGGCAAAACCGCGTATGTCGCGCTCGGCATCGGCCGCTCCGCGCTCTCCTGCAACGGTTGAGAAGCGCACGAAGACATCGGTTTTCTTGCCCACTTGCGAGAAAACCGATGCGCAGCTGTAACGGGTGATATCCTTTGTAACGGTAAAGCAGCCGAATGCTCCGCTACCCTTTGCGTGCATACGCCTCTCCGGAATGACCTCGCGGTCGAAATGTGCAAGTTTCTCTATCAACCAATTATCCTCGAGCAGCAATGC
>CALBKR010000295.1 GCA_937896105.1 uncultured Bacteroidales bacterium | reverse complement strand
AATATTCAAGGTCTATACACAATGTCAGCGGCTTATGCAGATGCTTGGAACTGGCGAACTCAATATGCAGCAGTCAACGCTTGGCAAACTGCTGTTGAGGATGCTCTCAATGCAAAGCCTGCCGTTCCACGGAGAGCCTGTTGTCGGTCTTCAGATAATGGGACTGCTTGAGACCCGAAACCTCGATTTCAAGAATGTGATTCTTCTTGGAGTGAACGAAGGCAACCTTCCGAAAAACCGCAGCGAGGTTTCGTTTGTACCGTATAACCTGCGCCGTGCGTTCGGGCTCACATTGAGCGAACACCGCGACTCGATATACGCCTACTATTTCTACCGCCTGTTGCAACGTGCCGAGCGTGTGACACTCGTATACAACAACTCTTCCGAGAGCAAGACACGCGGTGAGTGCTCGCGCTATGTGCTTCAGCTGCTCGGCAGCAAGCTCTACGACATCGAGCGCATAGCACTCGGTTTGCAACAGGGTACAACGGCAATTGCAACCGACAAACTGGACAAGACTCCTGAAATGGTGGAAATACTACGCAGCAGATTCGACACCTCGTTCAGTGACAAGGCAGGACTTATGACACCATCGGCAATCAACAAGTACATCGAATGTGGGCTCAAGTTCTTCTTCTATTATGTATTGAAGATAAAATCGGCCGAAGATGTCGATGACAGTATGAAGGACAATGATTTCGGTACGGTGTTCCACTATGCTGCCGAGCTGCTCTATGATAAGATAACCGATGGCGGGCGAAACACACTTGTCACGGAGTCGGCACTCGAATACTACATAAAGAACCCTTCTCTATTGGAGGCTTTCATAGACAAAGCATTCGAGAAGGAGTTCTTCAAGGGCAACAGGCCTGTCTACAACGGTGAGCAGTATCTGAAACGTGAAGTGTTGCGCCACTTTTTGCAGCACCTTGTAAAGATGGATGCTGAGTATGCCCCCTTCCGTTACATTGGCAGTGAGGTGAAGATTGGGATGCCCTACAAGGTTACGTTGCCCGACTGCGAGGTATCGCTTGAACTCGGCGGAACGATAGACCGCATTGATTGCAAAGGCGAAGATGTCAACATCATCGACTACAAGACCGGCAGCAGCGATAAAGATGATGACAAGGCGCAGTTGGATGATATTTTTATGCCCGAGCTCCGTTCTGCCGGTTATAGGCTTCAGGCGTTCCTCTACTCCATCGTTATCGATGAGATGTTGTCGGGCAAGACAGACAGTAGCCACGACTGCATCGCGAAACTGCAATCGGCTGCTGCAAGCAGAATTTCACCATCGCTGTTGTATGTGCACAAGAAAAACACGCCACGCAGCGAATTTGTCGTAAAGCTTGAAAAGCAGCCTGTGGATGATATCACTGTGATAAAGGACGATTATATGGCAAGGCTTAACAAGGTGTTGAGTGAGATATTTGATGTCAAAGTACCTTTTACGCCTACAACCAACACAAAGAAATGCGAATATTGTGATTACAAGGAGATATGTGGAAAATAACATTTATTAACACACTCGCCAAAAACAAACCAACCGTACGTGCTGTTATATAATTGTGTTTTTCATAGTAATAGATTAAATACGGTGTTGCCCGCCTGTGAAGGTCGGCACCCGAACGGACAAAAGCGTTTGCCCGGAACAGAAAGCCGCGTCGTTCCCCTAAGGCGCGGCTTTTTTATTGCATCATTCGGCAACAACACGCATAATGCACTCCTTGCAGTCAAAATCAAGACGAAAACGACGGCCGTCACCCGATACAAGATAGAATGGTTCCTTGTATGGCGGCCGTTTGCAGTTCTTTGTGCACCATCCCATACTATATTTTATACAGTGCTTGCAGTACATAACGGTAGCCCCATCGGGTGCCTCCAACTCAAAAGCCGGCTCAATGTCAGTGACCAGATGCTTTCGGTAGAAGTTCCTTGCATACGTATTCGATACGTTGCCCCTATAATCGAGCGATGTGACAGTGTAGGGGACGTCGTTATCCAACAGTCTCATATCCTCGCGCCCTGTTGCAGCAGCTCTCTCCTTGAGCAGGAGCTCGCATAGCGAACGACGCATATCGGACAGCAACGATGATGGCACAAACCACTCATCGGTGAACTCTACGGTAACATCGGTAACCTCGAAAGGTGTGTTTCCCCACTTACTCAATTGGGCTATTAAGTTGTCGCGTTGCGGAGAACGTGCCACATCCTTTTTGAACGGCATCTCAACGCAATGCTGCACACCGCTCTCGTCGGTACCTTGCAGGCTGAAGCCGAATGGGCTCTCACTGAAGAGAAGCGACAATGCCAGGCGCCGCGGCACATCGGGGCGTGCAAGGCTACGCTCGAATTCGCAGTCATAGTTGCGGTACAGCACATCGCCGCTTTCAATCCGCGGCATAGACTGAGGGAAAACCCTGTTGCCCTCTACCCTGTTTATGCGGAACCCGTGCAGCTTGCCGTCGCCGCCCACAAAGCATGCTCCGTCGCCGTTCCTGAATTCGCCGCCAATGACTGTGAAATAGTTTCGGGAGACAAACTTCACACGGCCAACGTACTCACCCTTTGATTTCGGAGTATCGAAAGACGTCATATCATTCTTTGTCCCGTGAAGCATATAATCGGTAAATCCCCTGTTGAAACTCTTCTCGGGCGATGGCGTGAATTGTGGCGATATCCTTCCTTGCGAAGCACGCACATACTCCTTGCGCCTTGCAAAGATAGCATCGAGCTTTGCTCTGTAGTATGCAGTTATGTTCTTTACATACGATGCATCCTTCAGGCGCCCCTCTATCTTGAGCGATGTCACGCCTGCATCGAGCATCTCTTCGAGAGCAGCCGAGCGGTTCATATCCTTTAATGAGAGGAAATGCCTCTCCTTCCCTATCATTTCTCCATCGGAATCAACAAGGTTAAAGGCAAGACGACAGAACTGTGCACAGGCACCGCGGTTGGCACTGCGCCCGAAACAGTGTTGCGAGGCATAGCACTGTCCGCTGTAGCTGACACAGAGCGCACCATGCACAAAAACCTCAAGTTCGGTATCGGGCACAGCGGTGTGTATCTCCCTTATCTGCTCCAACGAGAGTTCGCGAGCCAACACCACACGGGGAAAGCCAATGCCGGAGAGAAATTTTACCTTCTCGACTGTGCGATTATCCATCTGCGTGCTTGCGTGCAAGGGAATAGGCGGTATATTCATCCCAGCAAGTCCCATATCCTGGACAATAAGCGCATCGACACCAACATCATACAACTCGGTCACAAGTTTCTCGACAGCAGCCACCTCCTCGTCATAAATAATAGTATTAAGCGTCACATATACCTTTACACCGAATATATGTGCATATTCCACAAGTTTTGCAATATCCTCAACCGAGTTGCCGGCAGCCTGGCGCGCGCCGAATTGTGACGCACCTATATATACAGCATCGGCACCGTGGTTTATGGCAGTAATGCCGGTCTCATAATCCTTTGCCGGAGCAAGCAGTTCTATTTTATGCCGAGATAGAGTCATAGTTTTTTAATTTCTGTTCAAAGATATATACAAACGAGCGAGAAATATCAAACTTGCTTGATTTTTTTCAAAGTGACGACGCGAAATAAGCGTCGTTTGCGATGACTGGTGCTTTAGCACCACGAAGGAGTGCGGTTTACCGCCTGGAATATTTTCGAGATTTATCTCAAAGATAGTCTGCTTGCGTTGACAATTGTGCAAATACCAAGCAATAGAATTTTATAATTTTTCAAGAATACTCCTTTTTATTACGTTATTTTTCATAACTTTGCATAAATACAACCAACAATCAGGACTTATGAGAACTCTTTATGTAATTCTATCTTTTTTCCTTCTTTCCATATCAAATGTTTTCGGACAAGATTTCGGGTCAATAGATACCAGAGCTTCTGCATCAAGCAGTATTCCAGGTGACAATACATTGCGTTATTACCGTCTTGCAATTCCTGTAACCTATTCGGCATATGTTGAGGATTTGGATGAAAATTACAACAATGTGCTGCAGTTCTGGAGAGATTGCGAGGAGTTTGCCAACAGGATGTTTGTTCCGTTGGGCATATGTTTTGATGTTGTTGAAGACCAGCGTCTTGTAAAGACTGATTATTTCACGTATGAAGAAAATGTTTATACTTTACAAGCCAACGGAACAACAAATACCAATGATTTGATAGGAGCCGACTCGTACGACGTTGCTATGTGGGTTCATCATCGTGATGTTGCAGCAGAAAATAGTGGCCTGTCAGCCGAAGGCGGTGTGTACAGCAGCAGCGCCAAAGGAAGCGGATATTCAAAGACCGACAAATGGGTCGTGGCGCACGAACTTGGACATATGTTCGGCGCTCCGCATACAACAACTGGTGAAGGAAGTTTGATGGATAGCGGTGGAGACGACTTCTTCTCATACCCCTCAATAAAGAAGATACGTGACCTTGCCGTGGGAAAAGGAGCAGGCAGTGCAAACAATGCTGTTAAAGTCAGCAATAACGCTCCCGTGTTCGTCAATGCAAATATGAAAGAGAGCTACAGGATACCACAAGGTGCTTGTATAGCTATACCGGTATATGCAAATGATACTGACGGCAACATTCTTACATATTCTGCAATAGGCTGCAGCAGTTCTACTGTTGGCAACGTCGTAGAAGGAGGCGTTATGCCGCATTTCGCATCTTTGATACCTCAGACAGACAATGTCATTGATTACAGGCCAAAGTTTACAGCAGACAAATTCTATGATGATTATTATTCCGGGCAAAGCGGTACTGACATTCCAGCAATGAGTCCAGGCTCATATAATATTGCAATCCTTGTAAACGATATACCCTCAAATACAGAATACGACTATTTGGTCTCCAATCCTTTTTACAGCAATTATGCAGTGTGGGATGCAACAGTACAGATTGTTGGCGGAACATTATTCAACGCTTCAATGTCGCCGGTAAAGAACAGTTACTCGGCTGGTGAGCAAGTGACAGTCAGTTGGGGTGTGAACAGCAACTATTTTACAGCAGACAGCCGTCTTCGCATAACAATGTCAACCGACTATGGAAAGACATTCGCTTATGTGCTTGCCGATGATGTATCGGCGCTTGACGGCAGCAAGGCTGTAACATTGCCTGATATAAATGTGGGCAACATCGATGTGGACTTCAAGACCGCAACGCGCTCTATGCGTGGAGGTATAATCCGCGTGGAAGAGATTGGCGGCGTGGCATATACATTGACTACATTATCTCCCGGGAATGGTGGCGGGTTCAACATTACCGGTGGCGGTGATGCGCCTATGACATACACAATCAACGTTACAGCAGGCGATGGCGGAACTGCAACAATCGACGGTAAATCGTCAACAACTGTGGATGCAGGCAGCAGTGTGACGCTTACTGCCACACCATATAATGGATACAAATTCGATGCTTGGTACAGTGGTGGTAGATTTGTGAGCTTAGATGCCGAATACACATTCACTCCAACAGCAAGCGGCACATATAACGCACTGTTCGAGAAAGAGGCCGGAACTCCGGTGACATACAAGATTACAGCAACAG
>CALBKR010000294.1 GCA_937896105.1 uncultured Bacteroidales bacterium | reverse complement strand
GCATCCAGCGCACGTGATGCGGCGATGGCATTCCTCTCTATGCAGGGTACCTGTACCAGGCCGCAGAGCGGGTCGCAGGTCAGTCCCAAGTGGTGCTCAAGACCCATCTCGGCTGCATATTCAATCTGGTTGATGGTTCCGCCGAAAAGTTGGCAGGCTGCTGCGGCCGCCATTGCGCAGGCAACGCCTATCTCGCCCTGGCAACCAACATCTGCACCCGAAATCGAGGCGTGTTCCTTTGCCACATTGCCGAAAAGTCCGGCTGTAGCAAGTGCACGCAGAATACGTTTGTCCGAGCAGTCGTGCGATGTGTGCAGGTGGTATAGTACGGCAGGCAGGACACCGCTTGAACCGCAGGTGGGTGTTGTCACTATTGTGCTTCCGCTGGCATTCTCCTCGCTTGTAGCAAGGGCATATGCATAAACCTTCGCCTTGCTGCTCACGGCTGCACTGTAGGACATTGACTTGTTCAGGTATGTGTTGGCTTTGCGTTGTAGGCCAAGCCCCCCGGGCAGCACTCCCTCATTCTCAAGCCCACGCTTGATGGTGCTCTTCATCGTTGTCCACACCTCTTCGAGGTAGTCCCACACCTCCGGACCTTCATATTTCTCGACATACTCCCAGAATGTGCAACCTGTTTCATCGCACCAGTCCATTATTTCGTGTATGGTTGTTAGTGGATATATATCCTCCTCGTTCTTTGTTGTCTCCTCGTTTGCAAGCTCACCGCCACCTATGCTGTATATTGTCCATCGGTCGATGATGTTTCCGTCCTTTATTCCTTCGAACAGCATTCCATTGGGGTGGAATGGTAGGAATGTCTTTGGCTCCCAAACAAGTTCTAACTTGGCAATGGGCTCGAGTACAGCCATAATAGCCTTGTCAGTCATATGCCCCTCGCCGGTTGCGGCAAGGCTGCCGTAGAGTGTGACACGATATGTATCCACATTCGGGCAACGCTCTGCAAAAATCTTTGCTGCGCGGTTAGGCCCCATTGTATGACTGCTCGAAGGGCCAAGTCCTATTCTGAAAAGTGAACGTAGTGATTTCATATTATCTGTTGTCGTGGGTTTTATATTCATTTTGCTAATATATGAAAAAGTGAGCAAGAAATAACAAGTTTGCTTATTTTTTTACAGCGACGACGCGAAAGTAGCGTCGTTTGCGACGACGGGAGGTTTATCTCCCCAAAGGAGTGCGGTTTATCGCCCCAAGGAAGTATATATGCCGCAGGCAAATTACGGACAAACGAGCGAAAAATAACAAGTTTACTTGATTGTTTTTCTTTTCCATTAAATAAAGCAACAATTTGACAGTTGACCCAATGCTTCCTGTCATGCTGAGCGAAGTCGAAGCATATAAAAACTCAGGATTGCATGTAAAATTAAACTCCCTCCGCTACGCTTGTCCCTCTTCACTGAGGGACAGTTTCATTCGTGCACAAAGTAGGTTTGTAATAATAAGTTCGGTATTAAATTTGCAGTAGCGGAACTTTTCCTTATCTTCGCACTATGCAAAAGATCCTTGTAACCGGAGCGAGCGGCTTTGTGGGCAGCCGTGTTGTAGAGCGTTGGAGGAATGATTATATCATTCTTGCACCCTCGCATACCGAGCTTGACATAACCGATGCTGCATCGGTGGAGCGCTATCTGCTTGAGCAGGCACCGCAGGTGGTTGTTCATCTGGCGGCGTTGTCCAACACCTGGTATTGCGAGCAACATCCCGACGAGAGCTACCGCGTGAATGTCGAGGGTGTGTGCAATCTTGCAACTGCTGCGGCACGCAATGGTGTAAAGCTGATACTCTTTTCGAGTGACCAGGTCTACAATGGGAATTTAGAGAGCGGGGCTTTAGACGAGGATGTGGCTGTTGCGCCCGAGAATGTCTATGGCAGGCATAAGCTCGAAGCGGAGCAGCGTGCGCTCGAGTTGTGCCCGTCGGCCGTTGCTTTGCGTGCGACTTGGATGTATGATAGTGAGAGAGCGGGAATGCCCGTGCATCAGAATTTTGTGCTAAACATCGCAAATGCCATAAAGGAGCGTAAACCGCTTGTGTTGCCGGTTAGGGAGTATCGCGGAATAACCTGGGTGCGCGATGTGGTGGAGTACTTGCCGGCGACCTTTACACTGCCCGGCGGTGTCTACAATTATGGCGCAGGTAACACGATGAATACATACGAAACGGCCTGTTGCTATTGCGAAATGCTTGTGGGGCTGCGCTCGGGGCCGCTGCTGCAACCCGATTACGAGCGTTACCCCCTGCACGAACGCAATCTTGCGATGTCAACCGAAAAGATATTCCGTGCATCGGGCGGTGCGGTATGCTTCGGCAGCACGATGGACGGTTTGAGAATATTTGCCGATATACACAATTTATGAATAAATTCTACAGCCTATGAAACGCACACTCTTTTTCCTGTTGCTTCTTGTCGGTATAGTGGCAACAGCTCACTCTCAAAGCGACTATTATGTAAGGAAAGCGCAGGGCTATCAGCGCGAAGCCGAGTATTATCAGCGTCAGGCCGATGGCTACAGACGCGACGCAGCCTATCACCTCAGGAAAGCCGAAGGCTATCAGCGTGAGGTGGCATATTATGGCCGCAAGAACGATGTCGACAGGGTGAAGACCTACACCCGTTATGCCGAGGATGAGATAGAAAAATATGAATTGAAGATGCGTTATGCTGCTGAGGCCGACGAAAAGGCTGCCAGGTATCTGCGTTATGCTGCCGAGGCATTGGAACGGAAATAAAATAATTATATAAATATGAAAGCAAAAAAATACGATGTGTTTATAAGCTATCGCCGCAGTTCTTATGACACTGCAAACCTGATAGCAACACGTTTAAGGAGTGCGGGATACTCGGTGTTTTTTGATATGGAGACTTTGCGCTCCGGCAAATTCAATGAGCAACTCTATAACGTGATAGAGACCTGTACCGATTTCCTGCTTGTGTTGCCGCCCGAAGCTCTCGACAGGTGTGTGAATGAGGATGATTGGGTACGCCTTGAAATCCAGCATGCGATGAAGCATTATAAGAATATCATTCCAATTATGCTCAACGGCTTTCTCTGGCCTAATCCAATGCCTGAAGGCTTGGAGGAACTATGTAATTATCAGGCGCTGACAGCGAGTTCTATCGAGTATTTCGATTTGTCAATGGAGCGCCTGCAAAAGAGATATCTACGCAGCAAACGTCGTGTTCCGTTGCGCAAGCTTGTGAAGGTTTCTGCTATAGTCCTTCTTTCACTTTTATTGTTGACAGGTATACTCTGGGGAGTCTTCAAGTATCTTTCGCGCGATGTCTGCACCCAATATGCTACACAACTGGTGTCGGAGGCCTGTGCTGTTCACACTATAGCCGAGGAGAATTATAAGCTTGAAAAGAAATGGCTTGCCTATGAAAATGCCTACAATTATGGTGTGTCAGAGGCAAAACTCGAGGATATGAAAACGGATTTATTGGAGAATATAGAATTGTCCGAAGAGTATTTAAAAGAATATTGGGCTGTATCCGGTATCGATTCCATTCCCGCTGATATTGGGGCATATCACTCCTTCTTGCTTTATATCAACGGCATTGATGCTGAGGATCTGTCATATTCATCTCCGTTTGCAACAGCACAGTTGATACACTTTGTTGATAATCTCAAATCTTTGCGTATTGCTCTTGGTGAGCCTTCTGCATTGAACAATAGTTTTGCTACATCAGGTTTTACGATTTTTAAACATTGGGTGAATATCTACTATGCCAACCTGTTGATGGCATTGTCGGATTTTCCCGAGACTTCTTTAAAGGCGTACAATGATGTGTCGCCTCTGTGGGTGCAGTTTCCTAATCACTATGAGTTTGGCCGTGACGATGAATATTATAACAAAATCGTGGAAAAGGAGCAGAAATTGGCAGAAAGATTGCTATCGGAGCAGGTCGTAGAGATGAATAAACTGGATGCAGAGTTGACAGATTTCGCCCATGACAACAACACTCCAGGGAGGTTGAACGATCAGATGCGTGCCATTGATGACCAAGTGACACAGTTCTTTGAAGAGTTTAAGGGTGATTGCGAATTTCAGGACGGTGATCAGCAATGGAAAAAGTGGAACAAATGCTATTTGATGGGGAGTTTTATTCCGTTGTTGATAAATATGCAACAGGGACTTTACGATGAGGGTTTCAATTTTAAGTTATCAGTAACCCCTCAGAAGGCTCTGGAGCATACGTTGTCTCTGCTGGAGCAATACGAAAGTGAGTTTGCCGGGAGCAAAAGCTATGTAGCTCCCGCAAAGGCTTTCTTTAGGGCTGTTGCTCAAATGGAATTGCCTTATTCAGGCGTTCTTGTGTACGGTATGTTGGACAATGCTTCTCATCCAACACTAAAGGTGGGTGATATCATAGTAGAATATAATGGCGAGGGTGTGGTAGTACTTGACGATCTGCACAGTGGGTATCAGGCTAAGCCGGATGCCTGTTTTACGGTGTTACGCCTTGTTGACGGCAAATTGACAAAAATAAACTTTGAACGTTTGACAGATTCCGAAATAATAGGACTTGTTGATATTGTATCACCTGTTGAGTATGCTGAAGAGTAAAATACTATTTGAGGGTGACTAAAAAGCAAATTTCTACGTTACGTTTGGCTTCAAAATCCTCATTTACGCTTAGTAAACTGCGGTTTTGAAGCCTTCACAAGTCTTGAACTTTACTTTTTATTCACGCCTCATACAAAAGAAGGTGACTTTTGGGTCACCTTCAAAACGAACCTGCAAGGGACTTGTGCTTATCCTATAAAAGCCAGTCTTCGTTACCAGAACTTATTATGCTCCGCGCTGTACTCGAAACCAACAGCGCGGAGTTTTTCTTCGAGCTCTGCGCGGTCGACATCGAGGTCGGCGCATAGCTCGTCGAGCGATGCGTAGCGGTCACGCAGGTACATATTCACGGTGCTGAACAGCATCATCGGGTCATTAGGCAGTTCCATATATTATTCTTCTACAGGTTTAAACACATTCAGGTTCTCGTTGTATATCGGGCTCTCAATGCCCATCCAGTTCAATACACTGTGGAATACGTGGAACTGGTTTACTGAATTAAGCTCTTTTGTCGTTGTGCAGCTGTCATTCTCCCACACGATGAAAGGAATTTCATACTGCTCCCTGGGAGCAAAGCGTTTCGGAAGTGTACCGTGCATAAACATATCATTCTCGCCGAGCGACTCGCCGTGGTCCGAAACAAATATCATACAGCAGCGTTTTCCCTCTACTTGCTTCAGCGTCTCTATGACAGAGTGTAAAAGATAATCGGTGTAGAGTATCGTATTGTCATACGCGTTCACCAGTTCCTGTCTGTTTACCGATGAAACCTCAACCGATTTGCATACAGGTGTGAATGTCTCGAATTCTGAAGGATAGTTTGAGAAGTACTCGGGACCGTGGCTTGTGTAGCCGTGAATGACAATCAACTGTTTGTCCTTGTCGCAATTTGCGATTTCCTCGGCCAGGCCTGCAAACAGCACTCCATCGTATCGGCTGTCTTCTTCGGGATATCTCTCTGCAAGTTGGCCGTGGTTGTAGTACTTGTCAATCAACAGTTTGGGCTCTCCCCAATTGCTCGTGCGCCATACGACATCCGCGCCGGTACGGAAAAGATAGTTCGGCAGAACCTCATATAAATCCTTGCCACCCTTGTAGGATAGTATGGCCTTGACTCCGCCGATGGTTGATACATCATCCGACTCGGCAATATATGCCCTGACGCTGTCGCCGGCAAGCAATGGGTTTGTCTCACGGCTATAGCCATATAAAGAGAAATTCTCCCGTCGTGCCGATTCTCCGATGACAAGCACGCAAACATCCTTGCTGTCTGTTGTTATTTGTGCATCGGGCAGTATTATTGCTTTCTTGTTGCTCTCTATTTGAATAATGATGTGACGCACTGTGTTAATGATGTACGACCAGGGTTGGAGCCTGCCGCCAAGAAGCGTGGCATTCTGGTCAATCCACAGGACATTGCGTATGTTTGCAAACAGTATGGAAATGACGATTATTAGGGGTGTTATGATGTTCACGAGGAAACGCCAGAACTTTGAGTAATCGATTTTCTTTGCAAACAGATATATGCAGGGCGGTATGCCAAGGAGAAGCACATACATCACACCGGTCATCGAGAAGAAAGATGAAGCCTCGGAATAACGTGTGTTGAATACATTTGCGATGGTTGGCTCTGTGATGTAAGCCTCGTATGTGTTAATGGAGTAGAGGCATACAGCATCAATTATGAATGTGAGCGAGATTATAACCTTTCCGACAACGCGTCCCAGCCACAAAAGCAGGTAGTATATGAAATAGTTCAGTGTGTACAGCAATACTGCCACGCTGGAGAATATCAGCACGCTGTTCCAATTTATGTCTATATTAAGAAGCAGAGCTACAAGCGTGAAGGCAATGATGATGGAACTGTATATATGCCCCATCCATTTTTTCATATAACGGTAACAACAGGCAAGCAGAGGAACAAGAACCAATAATGCTGCTGAAATAATGGCTATGCCAGCCCCTCCATTTATGTTCTTGAAGACAATGTTGAAAGCTGGGATATTGAAGACAATTATAGTGTAAAGACTCAATATGGTACAAGTCTTTTTGATGTTTTGTGGGGTATTCCGGAATTCCTTCCACTTTGTATTGAGGTATGCGGGCGTGCATTTCTCCTTGAGGTTTACTGTCCCTATTTTCTCCTTTATGGAGTTGAATCCGTTATTTAAAAAGTTCCAATTCATCGTTTTATGATAACTTTATAGAATGTGAATACAAGGAATGCAAGCAGTGCCAATAAGGTTGCATTGAATAGAATTGTAAGGAAAACGTTGACACTGTACAGGTTCTTATTTATGGGGCTTTCGGCCTTGCTCTTGTCATATCGTGCAAATGGGTTGGTGAAAAGGACCTCTCCGCTTGGAAAGTCTATGATGAAGCGTGCATAAGAATCCTCTTTCTTCATTACATATTCCACGGAATCACAACCGTTGACATCCAGCAGGGTGGTGTGGTTCTGTCCAATAATCCTTATGCGCTCAGCAATGTGTGACAGTTCTATGAAGATAGTATCTCCTTTGAGCCCGATATCTTCAAGATAGGGCAGCTGCTTGTTCTTCTCTATTTTTATATCCCAGTTCCCGTTGCCGTGGTCGGGTATTCTCATTGAATAGTAACAACCTCCGAGCAGGGTCTTCTTTATGTCGTCATATGTCGCCGAGGGTGAGCAAATGAAACTGCACGACTTTGCAATCCTGTGCGTGTCGTCGGGGTTGTGCAGGTCGTCACCGGCAAGTGCAAAACTGTATCGTCCGGCACTTAGAGCCCAATCCCAATATTCACATTCAGAGTTGCCATCGAAATCAATCTCAATGATGTCATAACCACCTAACTTTTCCATTGCATCCTTGGTGGCGCACAATGTATGTAGCGGGTGGTTGAACTGTATTATATCATTTTCGTCGCGTAACAGGTCAATCTGGAACTGCATCTGCGAGGGCAGGAACGGAAACAGATGGTCGAAACTGTTTGTCTCTTTACTTCCGAAAACAAGCTTGTGAAACTTGAACAGGTTATATCCGTGCTCATATACATTGACCTGTAGGCTCTTGTCAAACGGATGTGTCGTCAGTTCGTTGTGGTTCGAGAAGGTAACAATGTCATACCCGAGCCTTTCATAGAACTTGTATACATCCCCCGGCCAGTATTTGCATTCGTTGAAAATCCCCTCAACGCGAGTGTGCGTGTGGAAATTCGCTTTCTTCCAGCAGTGGGCGGTGTCTATGTCGCGGTATGGGTTGAATATGTCCGGTCCGCTGAATGGCTTGGGCTCGGCGAAATTATATATATAGCTGCCGCTTGTCGCCACTACAACCATTGCAGCAATCAGCAATATTGCGTATATGGCTTTCTTTGTTACCGGCCATATCTTTTTCAGGTGTTTCTTCACAGGTGTAATTTTGGGGGCAAAATTAGTCATTTGTTGATGAAAATTAAAACAAACCGCGCAGAAACTCTTAAAAAACATAGCGATGATAACGTTGCGTTATGTGCATTTTATGGCTCTTTTATCACCAGAACTGCATTTTTGTGCTCTATGTTTCGCTGAATCCCTTTTGCCGTTATGGTGTTATGGATATCATTAATTACTAAAATCTATTATTATGAGGAACATTGGAAAAAGAACAAAATGTATCCCGGTAAATCCGATTTTCGGTGTGCCGGGAACAGAAGAGTGTCACGTACAACGGGAGTTGCTGTTCTGTGATTTTATGTCATCTGTCATTGAGCAGTTGAGGCTGCAGGGCAAGGCGCGGTGTGTGGAATCATACAGTTCCGCCCTCAACAGCTTTATGCAGTTCAGGGCAGGAGAGGTTACGATGTTAAGTGATATAACACCCGCACTGATGCTTAGTTACGAATCCTATCTGCACAATGTGCGTGGGGTAACAAAGAATACCGGCTCATTCTATATGCGCATTCTCCGTGCAGTCTTCAACAGAGCCGCAGAACAGGGGCTCATACCATATTCTATGCCTTTCAGGTTTGTATATACAGGTGTCGACAAGACTGTAAAACGTGCAATATCATTGGCTCAGATAAAAAAGATAAAGAACCTCGACCTGTCGCGCAAGCCGTGCTTGGCCTTGACGCGCGATATATTCCTCTTCTCGTTCTACACCCGTGGAATGTCGTTTGTCGATATCGCATTCCTTATGAAAAGAGACCTTAACCGTGGCGTGCTCACATATTGCCGTCGCAAAACCGGGCAACGCCTGCAGATAAAGTGGGAAAAATGTATGGACGAAATAGTCAAGCGATATGCACTTCCCGATTCGCCGTACCTCTTGCCAATAATAAGAAAGCCCGGTAACAAAGAACGCTCACAGTACCGGAATGCGATGTGTGCTATGAATTACCGTTTGAAGAAAATCGCGGTAATGGCCGGCTTGAAGACGCACTTGACAATGTATGTGGCGCGACACTCCTGGGCAAGCATCGCAAAAAGCAGGAATGTTCCGCTCTCCGTCATAAGCGAGGCGCTTGGCCACGATAACGAGATGACCACGCAGATATATCTTGCCTCGTTCGAAAACTCTGTAATAGACCGTGCCAACAGTATGATATTGAAATTGCTTTGACAGATGCCGCTATATAAAAAAGTAGTCCACAGAGAATGTTCTCTGTGGACTACTTTTTTATTGTTATTCTATAGGTTTACTTCACCTCTTCGAACTCGGCATCCTGAACATCGTCGTTGTTCTGCTGGCTGCTGCTCTGCTGCTGGCCTGCGTTTGCGTCGTACTGCTGGCCGCCCTGTGCACCCTGAGCACCGCTCTGTGCGTACATCTCGGAGCTTGCTGTCTGCCAAGCGTTGTTGAGCTCTGCCATTGCTGCGTCGATGCCTGCGAGATCCTGTGCCTTGTGGGCATCCTCGAGTTTCTGCACTGCAGCCTCGATAGGAGCCTTCTTGTCGGCTGGTATCTTGTCGCCAAGCTCGTTGAGCTGGTTTCTTGTCTGGAACACCATAGAGTCGGCCTGGTTGAGCTTGTCAATCTTCTCGCGCTCCTTCTTGTCGGCATCGGCGTTTGCCTCGGCTTCAGCCTTCATACGCTCGATCTCCTCCTTGCTCAAGCCCGATGATGCCTCGATGCGGATAGCCTGCTCCTTGCCTGTAGCCTTGTCCTTTGCCGATACCTTGAGGATACCGTTGGCGTCGATGTCAAATGTTACCTCAATCTGGGGAACACCGCGGCGTGCAGGGGCAATGCCTGTGAGGTTGAACTGGCCGATAGACTTGTTCTGGTTTG
>CALBKR010000293.1 GCA_937896105.1 uncultured Bacteroidales bacterium | reverse complement strand
AAAGAGTAAAGATGAAAGAGTAAAGATGAAAGATGAAAGATGAATCTTCTCTCTATAAAAATAGCAGGTGGGTTGTTTTTGCAACCCACCTGCTTCTTCTTTATCGATAATCTTGCGATTAATAAACCTCTACAATCTGGAGCTGGTCAATAGCAGAACCGAATGAACCGGCTGAAACAGTCCAACTATACTGGAAGAGTATCGTACCATCTTCCATAATCATGCTTGCCTCATAGTTAGCATATACGGAACCATAGCTGGGGTGAATAAGTCCACTCTTTATAACTTCGTTCTCAAGTATTACTTCACCTTTCTCCTCATCAATTTGGAATACCACGTCATCGCCATTCTCAACTCCACATCCAGCACCGACATATATGCTTGCGAGTGTTGTGAAAGGTGAAGGCAAACGGAATGCATTAAGATATTCTGAATATTCAATCTCTTGTTCATATGGGTACTCTACGCCGAAGAGCATTGTGAAGAATCCCCAATTGTATACGCCTTTACCGTATGGAACATAATCCTCT
Source organism: uncultured Bacteroidales bacterium (assembly GCA_937896105.1). The sequence goes on along the minus strand of CALBKR010000293.1, from coordinate 6,086 downwards.
TTGTAGACATATAGGCTTATGTAAGGAATATCAATCTTGTAAGGATTTATTTCGTCGGTATCGGTCAGTCTCAGTTCCCTGATTTGAGATTTGACAAAAGGTTGCAGTGACTCTGAAACACCAATCTTCAACTCGGCCTGGCTTGCGTCTGCGGCAAAAGTTACCGATGTGGGTATGTTCAATTCGCTGTCTGCATCAGCGTAAAGTTCCAATGTCTCTTCAAAACCGATACTGTCACGCTCGACAATGATAGAAAACTCAGTAGCTGTCAAATCCAGTATTATCGGTTTCTCAATGTCTACTTTGAACCTGTAGCCATTCTCCTCGACTTTTGCCTGAGGTGCCGGCGTGTAATCATCCTCCTCTGTACAAGCAGTGAAGAGTGCAAGTACAGCAAAGAGGGCTATGTAACTTATATTAAATATTTTTTTCATAATCGTTACCTTTATTTTTTGTTATTATTCTGTCCAAGGTGTGTATGCACCGGATGGGTCGGGATTCTCGAAACCGGCAAGAGCTTTGTTGTTACGCTCCTCGGTAACGACAATAGACATGTTCAGCCAAGCCGGGCGGCCGTTTGTATTCAATCTTGCAGGTTCCTTGAAGTTTGTACCGGGATAACCGCGTGTTACCGACATATCGAGACGTTTGATGTCGAAGAATGTCAGACCTTCGCCCCAAAGCTCTACGCGCTTCTGGAACACAATCTCGTCAATTGCATCAACAAGAGTAGGGAGTGTGTACTGGTCATCGCGGTACTTCTTCATAAAGTCCTCAAGGAGAGCTGCACCTCTACCGGCACTCTGGTGCTCGGCAGCCTCAGCCTCGATGAAGTACATCTCCTCGATACGCATAATGGGGAATGCCGATGCGCTACCTACCTGGTAGTCGAGCATATCTCCGGCGTTCGGACGGAACTTCAAAGCAGTATATTCAGGTATATAATCAACAAAGGTCTCTCCACTCTCCTCGTCAACCAAGAAGTTCCTGTTGATGAATATTTCTTTGCCCGAAAGTGCGTGACCGGCAGGAGCCTTGAACATCAGTTTGCGGAAATCGGTATCTTTTATGCGGTTATACATAGAAACATCGATTTTAGATACTGGACCGGCGAAAGCGTAGCCATAAGTAGCCTCGGGTGACATCCAGGATGTCCAGTTGATGATACCTGTCTGTACTGCGTCGTCCTCTTTAACGAACTGTGCACCCCACATCCATTTGTTTATCTGGTTGAAACCAGTTTTAGGATCGAGACAGGCGGCAGAATCCATAGGGGTTACATTTGAGTTGTCTATTGCGAGACGGGCATATTTCTCGTCATTGGCATAATCGCCCAGCCACATATAGTAGCGTGCCTTCAAACCATACACTGCGTCAAGGTGAGGCAGTGTCTCGCTGGTAAACTCAAGGTTAACGATGTTCTTCTCGGCCTCCTCAAGGTCGCCAAGGATGAACTTTGCAATACTGTCGCGGTGAACGCGTGGGTTGTTGCGTGCCTCCTGCTCGGTAGTTGTCTCGTTTACGATGGGCACAGTGAGGTTCAGTACATCGTTACCCGATGCGTTGACGCTGCTTGTCTTGTCATTAGGCAAGAACTCGAACATCTGCGACATTTCAAGGTAGGCAAGCGCACGGTAAGCCTGTGCTGCACCGAGCATACCAAGCTGTGCTTTTGTTGCACTTGTTGTGTCAATTGCTGCAATAAGGTTGTTCTGTGTCTGAACGAATGGCCAATAGTAGTTCCAGATGAACTGGGCATACGCATAGTTGTTACCCTGGTACTGGTTGGTGTGCCATGAGTTGAACCAAACATCGTAATCACTGGACTCTACTGCCATATCTCCGGTCATAACATCGCGGATGTGCATTATGGCGCCATATCCGAAATCGTAGTGGTTCTCGCTGTATGAGAATACTTTATTCACATATGCCGGAATAGCCCACAACAGCGCCTCTGTTGCTTGCGATGATGATGCAAGCTGCTCTTCTGTTGCGATATTCGTTGGCTCTGTCTCGTCAATACAACCGGTTGTCGTGAACAGGCTTGATGCACAGAAAACTCCTACGAATACCTTTGTTATAATATTCTTCATAATATTCTGTTTTTAATTGGTTTAGAAAGTTAATGTCACACCACCTGAAATTGTACGGATGGGAGAGTAGTAAGCGCTTGACGCACCACCACTGATGCTCTGGCGTGGGTCGAGACCCTTGCGCTGTGACCAGTAGCAGATGTTGTTGGCTGCGCAGTAAATGCGGAAGCTCTCGATACCCATCTTCTTTGTCCACAATTTTGGCAAGGTGTAGCCAACATTGATATTGTTGAGGCTCAAATATGAGGCATCTGTCAAGAAACGGTCGGATGAGCCTGCTGTGTACTCGTCGTTGAACTGGAAACGAGGGATGTTTGTCTTGTTTGTCGGTGTCCAAGCGTTCAACATATCCTTGTGGATGTTGCGTCCACGGTTGTTGGCTGTCGGAGAGGACATCATCGAAGCATAGTCGCCGTCGTAAACCTGGCCTCCAATCTGGTATGAGAAATCAATAGAGAAGTCAAAACCCTTCCAAGTCAAAGATGTACCGAAACCACCGTATGCATCGGGGAGTGATGTGCCACAGAGATACTCATCTGCATCGTCGTATACGGTTGTGGTCTTCATCACGGTCTTTGTAATAGCCTTTCCATTGGCATCAACCTGTGGGGTGCCGTCTGCATTGAGTACGGGCTCTTTTGCATTGTAGTACCACATTGACTCACCATTCTCGTTTACTCCTGCATATTTTCTTAAGTGGAAGGTGTAGAGTGCACAATCTTCACCAAAGAACTTGTTGCCGCTTGTATAACCTTGATAGCCGTCAACTTCGTATGTTTTCTTCTCCTCGGGGAGGTATGTAATCTTGTTCTGGTATGCTGTCAAGTTAAGGTTGATGTTCCACTCAAGATCTCTTGTCTTGACAGGCGTGGTTCTCAACTCGATTTCGACACCCTGGTTTCTCATATCGCCGATGTTGTCGATATACGATGTGTAACCGAACGAAGGTGGCAATGTAAATGGGTAGAGCATATCGAATGTCATACGGTTGAAGTACTCGATTGTACCGCCGATGCGGCCACGGAGCATCTCGAAGTCAACACCAACGTTGAAGTTGCCCTGTGTTTCCCAAGTGATGTTCTTGTTGCCAAGAGCGTATGGTATCGCAGCAGGCTTTCCGTTTGAATTCACAATTTCGTAACGTGTCGCATAGAGGAAATTTCCGATCTGGTCGTTACCCTGCTCGCCGTATGAAGCCTTGACTTTCAAAAGGTCGACCCAAGTTGCCTTGAACCAGCTCTCCTTTGAGATGACCCAAGCAGCCGATGCTGACCAGAAATTACCCCAACGGTTGTCGGGATGGAAACGTGAAGATGCATCGCGGCGATAAGAAGCCGATGCGTGATAGATTCCGTTGTAGTCGTACATAGCACGGCCAAAGAAACCCTCGGTGTTGTAGTCTGTTGTATATGAGTTGCTGCTGCCGTCCTTGATAGCACCTGCGAGCTCAACACTTGTCGGGTCGAATACGGTATTCTTGCTTGCTGACAATGAATAGTACTTGTTTCTGTAATACTCGTGACCCAGCATAACAGCAATATTATTGTCGCCGAAAGAGTCCTCCCAGTTCAGCAACTGCTGGTGGTTCCAGGCAAATGTGCGTTCGTGGCTCTTGTTTATGATACCGTTCGATGATGCATACTGTCCATAGTAGGGGTTCGTAGTAGAGGTACCGCGGGCGTCTGCGATATTTGCACCGCTCTTCCAGGTGAACTTGAAGTTCTTGAGGAATGTAATCTCTGCGAAACCGTTGACATTGAAAGTGTGTCCTTCACTGCTGTTTACATCAACCTGGTTTGCAAAATATGGGTTCGCCTGTGAAAGAACCGGACGTGACAGGCCGGCATTGTCCCTGACACCGAAGTCATATTTTGTAAAGCCGTTCTTGTCTGTCATTATGTTGCCCTCTCCATCACGAATGTAAACAGGATAGATGGGAGCTATAGTAGATGCGTATGCAAAGATACTGCCTGATGAACCGGCATCACCGTCACCGCCTACTGCGTCTTGCTCGGTGCGTGTGTATGCAGCGCTTGCACCGACCTTCAACCATTTCTTCACCTTGTAATCGGCCTTCAGGCGAGCTGTCAAGCGCTCGTAGTCCGAGTTGAATGTGATACCCTGGTTGTCGAGGTAGTTTACCGATGCATAGAAAGAAGACTTGTCGTTGCCTGCTGCAACGCTAAGGTTGTACTCCTGGCGAAGGCTGCTTGAGTATGCTTCGTCTAACCAATTGTCAGGTGTGATAAGATAATCCTGGCCATTGTAACTTACTACGCGGCCGAGTGTGGCATTGGGGTTCAATCTTCCGTTTATACCAATCAAGTGCTCTCCTTCCGGAGTTGTAAATACATTGTAACCGAGACCAAAGTCTTTGCTGTCAATCATATTTTTGTTGGCATATGCGTGTGCACTTGCGGGCAATTTGCCAAGCCCGTTGGCAGCGTAGTTTCTCAACGCGCCATAGTAGGTTTCATAGTATTGTGCAGGATTTGTGATGTAGTCATACTCCTGTACTGCACGCTGGTTTGCACCCCACTTTGCGTCGAATGTAACGCGTGCACTGCCCGAAGAACCCTTCTTCGTTGTAACGATGATGACACCGTTTGCACCACGTGCACCATAAAGGGCGTTTGAAGCAGCATCCTTGAGAACGGTCATGGACTCGATATCCTGTGTGCTGATATCGTTGAGGCTGCCGTCGTAAGGAGCACCGTCGAGGATGATCAACGGGTCGTTACCTGCGTTGATAGAAGAGATACCGCGGATGCGGATAGAAGGGCTTGAGCCTGGCTGACCCGATGCGGCGTGCAGCTGCACACCGGCCATCTTACCTGTCAGCGCCGTAACAGGGTTTGTTGCCTGTATTTTACCGATTTCTTCAGAGTCAACGACTGTGGCAGAACCGGTAAACGCCGATTTCTTTGCTGTACCATAAGCAACGACCATCACCTCGTCGAGAGACAAGCCATCCTCAACAAGCATAACCTTCATAGGCTTGTTCCTTAGGATCTGAACCTCCTGTGTTGTCATACCGATGTATGAAACACGGAGAGTTGTTGCAGTTGCAGGTACATTTTCAATTGTAAAATTACCGTCTATATCTGTGTTGGCACCGACTGTGGTTCCAATCACGAATACAGAGGCTCCGAAAACAGGCTCACCGTCAGCCTCCGAGTAAACCTTACCCGTGATGGTTGCAGTTTGCGCTGTTGCCATACCTATACCCATACAGATAAAGGTCAATAGAAATAGCACTCTTTTCATAAATAATGAATTTAAGTTAATAATAATGAACAACTTTCGTGTTTTATAAGGTTACATCTCTCTTGGAAAGAGAAATATCAAGGCGCAAATATACGAAATATGCTTGATATATGAAAAAAAGTTAACTATAATTTTTTTCAAGATTTTAATATTTCACCACAAAAGCGGCATTTTTGTCAACAAATATCTACAAAAAGCAAACCGCCTTACAGTCTTGAATATCAAATATATAGGCCGCCGCATTGTATAAATACAACACTTTTTGGCATAAAAACCTTCCTTGACATATTTCTATAATAACGGAGTGTTTTGCGTTCAAAATGTCAGCAAATCAAATGTTAAAATTCGTTATTGACGCATAGACGGCATACGTCCTCCGTTTTTTTACAAATTTTCGTGTCAATTTGTCAATTGATGAAAATTTTTCTTCTAAATAGATGAGAAAAATTCTCTTTTTACGCGCAGATAGGCGCAAAAAAGCGCAAAACAAGGAGATTTTTGCTATAAATGCCAGGTGTTGCCGATGTCAAAAGCTCGAGTTGAACTTTTGTTTCAGATAGTCATCCCGATGACAAAAACTGCTTTTTTGATTATTTCTATGATATACCTTATTAATAATATACCTTATATAATTATATATCATAAAGCCTTCGTTTATCTATTGGGTTGCTTTGTCATTGGCTCGTTTTGCTTTTCGTGACCCGCAGGGCATCACTTTCAGCGATG
>CALBKR010000292.1 GCA_937896105.1 uncultured Bacteroidales bacterium | reverse complement strand
ACAAGCCTTGAACTTTACTTTTTATTCACGCCTCATACAAAAGAAGGTGACTTTGACATGAACCCCGAAAGTTAGACAAAAAACTTTCGGGGTTTTGTTATGAAATCTTAATAATGTTAAACCGTCCAACTTTTGGGGGTCACATCACTTTTGGGTCACCTTCTATACCGGTATAGGTTCTTTCTCCACAACAACAGCCCTCTCTCCATTGAAGATATGCAGGCGGAGCTCGTCCATTATGTAACGCAGGGCGAGCTGTGCGCGTACAGAGTTGCCGCTGCCGTCTATTGGCGGCGAGAATGCGGCAATACCGAAGATGCCGGGAAGTACACCAAGGATACCGCCGCCCACGCCTGATTTTGCAGGCAGGCCACTTCTGAACATCCAGTCGCCGGTGTGTTCATACATTCCCACAGTGGCTATCATAGATGTCATCTTCTCACTTACCGAAGATGGGAATACCCGCCTTTTTGTCACAGGGTTATATCCGCCGAAAGCAATGGTTGCCGCCATTATAGACAGCTGTGTGGCTGTTACTCCCAACGAGCACTGGCGTGTATAAAGGTCGAGCGCGAGTTCGGGGTCGTCATATATGCGGCTGTAGCTCTTGAGCAACCACGCTATGGCGCGGTTGTTATGGTTGCTTACACTCTCCGATTTATACAGTTCGTCAATGAGTCGGGCTTCGCTGCCGCACAGCTGGGCGATGTTCTCTGTTATCGCCTCCCACTTCCCGCGGCTGTCTCCAACCGGGCGGACCAGGCTCACTGCGGATATAGCCCCTGCATTTACTAAAGGGGTAGAAGGGTGCTCGTTCTCGAGCAGTATCGCGAGTACCGAGTTGAATGGCATACCGGTAGCGTCGGCACCTATCATATCGAGCACTGTCTCCGGCCCATACTCTTTGAGTACCAACAGTGCCGTTGCAACTTTTGAAATGGATTCGATACCAAAGCGGTAGTTGCAATCGCCAACGCTTATTACCTCGCCGTCGTTAAGGCAGACGGCAATGCCGAAGAGGTCGCTGTCTACCTTGTCGAGGTAGGGTATGTAGTCGGCGTTGTGGCCGGCTTTCTCACCCTTGAAGCGCTTGTAGGCTTCGTTCACGGCAATCTTCAGTTCCTCACGTGTTATCCTTCTATCCCTGTACATAAATTATTCTTTTATTGTTTTTTAATGTGGTAGGCTCCAAAAGTTCCTTTAGAGAATTTTCGCTATGCTCAAAATGACAAGTGAACGATGGAGCCTATGTTTTAACCCTGCTTTGTGGGCTTTTAGCGACCGGTGCGGTGTGATTAACAGTGCTCCTTGTTTTATACCCCTCCGCCTACGGCACCTCCCCTAAGACAGGGGAGGAGTTGGCTGTCAGTAGGGACTGTGGGGTTTTACGCACGGTCAATCGCTGCTCGGCTGCCAGGCTCAAAGGCACGGCTTATCCTTTTCCGGTGTGGGTGTACACTGTGCCTTTGACCTTGATATTGCTTTCGATGCTGAGGCGTGACGGTGTGGGGTACTGCAGTTTGTCGAGGTCGGCAACTGCTGCTTCGATGTCGCCGAGCAGCTGGTCGGCCATATCGCGGCTGAATCCCTGACGCACCACAATACGCATCACGATGGTCTCTTCGAGTGTCTTTGGCAGGGTGTATGCAGGTACCATCCAACCATTCTGGCGCAGTTTGTCCTGAAGGTCGTAGAGTGTCCATTTGCACTGCTTCGAGTACTCCTTTTTCATCTCCCAGATGAACAACGGGTTGCACACATCGGTGCTGTAGTTCTTGAAGGGCTTCATTTTGCCTATGGCTGCGTGAAGGTATTTGGCTACCTCCATTGAGTTGCTCTGCACCTCCTTGTAGCCCTCGAAACCGAGTCGGATGAATTGGTAGTACTGTCCGAGAATCTGCGCTGCCGGGCGTGAGAAGTTGAGTCCCACCTGTGTCACATCGGCACCAAGGTAGTTGACACTGAACGACATATTGTCGGGCAGGAACTTCTTGTCCTTCCAAACAACCCATCCGAGGCCGGGGTAGACAAGGCCGTACTTGTGGCCGCTGGTGCTGATGGAGAGTACCCACTTGAGGCGGAAATCCCACTCTACCTCGGGCTTGAGGAAGGGCATAATGAAACCGCCCGATGCTGCATCGACGTGGATGGGGATGTCGTATCCGGTCTTCTTGTTATACTCCTCGAGCGCATCGTTGAGTGCTTTGACATCGTCGTTGAGTCCTGTCCAGGTGACACCCATAATGGGAACCACGCAGATGGTGTTTTCGTCGCACATTGCTATGGCATCCTTAGGGTCGAGGGTGAGCTTGTCGCTGCTCAGGGGCACGGTGCGCATCTCAATTTGCCACAGCTGCGAGAACTTTTCCCACACGACCTGGTATGCTGCCGAGATTACGAAATTGGGCTTGTCGCACGCCTTGCCTGCTGCAGTGCGGCGTTTCTTCCAGCGCTGCCAGGCTGCCACGCCACCAAGCATACAGGCTTCGCTCGAGCCTATGCCCAGCGCTCCGGCCTTCCATTTGGCCTGTTCGGGCGTGTTCCACAGGTTGGCGATGATGTTGATGCACTTGGCGCACATCACGGCTACACGCGGGTATTCGGTCTCGTCGATGTAGTTGATGTCTATGGCATCGTTCATCAGCTTGGTGGCGTACGGATCCATATATGTTGTAACAAATGTAGCCAGGTTCAGGCGCGGTTGCGTTTGGGCAATTGTCTCGTCCTTTACCATACGGTAGGCTATCTCCGGTGTTGTAGGGTGTTGTGGTATCTTGTCGGTTGGTGCACATTTGAGCATCTCCTCCGAACCGAATACCGGTGTTGTCATCGTTGTACTGCAACTTTCCTGTTTCATCTCTTCAAATTTTTAATGGTTAATAAATGGGGTTTGTAATTGTTGTAATGATGAAACAGCATTGTCGGTGCCTTGGTTTAGCTTTTAGTATTTTTTAGCCGCTGCAACATTTGCACGTGAATGGTTGTTATTCGTTTTGTAATTCAAGAATAGTTGGATATGGAACGAGGAACGTACCAAAGAAATCATCAAGCACCAGGATGGGCGACCGTGGAGACCGGGCAAGGTAGAATAACACTGTTGGCACTTGCCGGCATATGGTCGGTGTCGGCACTCACCTCGTTGCCGGGGTTGGCTGTGTCGCCGATACTCGACAAGCTCTCGGTCGTGTTCCCGGCTGCTACCGAACTCGACCTGCAGCTGCTTGCGACACTGCCGTCGTTGCTGATAATACCTTTTATATTGTTCGCGGGTTACATTACCGAGCGTGTGGGTTATATCCGACTGTTGTACATCGGTTTATGGCTATTTCTTTTAAGCGGTGCTTTATATTTTCTCTGCGGCACGATAACGCAGCTTGTAATAGTGAGCGCACTGCTTGGCATTGGTGCTGGAATTATCATACCGCTGTCGACATCGCTCATATCGATGTTCTTCACCGGCGAGCGGCGCACAAAGCAGTTCGGCTATGTTTCGGCAATAACGAACATTAGCCTTGTGGTGGCATCGGCCGTCGCAGGATGGCTTGCCGACATACAGTGGCGCCTGCCATTCCTGGTCTATCTGTTACCGCTGTTCTCGATTCTGCTTGTGCCTGCGATAAAGAGAGGCGGCAGCGCCGTGGGGCACAGGCATACCGGGCAGACAGTGCGCAGTGGCGGCAGGGTCGATTACCGCAACCTGTCGAAATATATGCTCTACTATCTGTTTGCAACCTACCTGGTGACTATCGTGAGCATCGACTTGCCGTTCCTCTTGGGCAGTTATGGCTACGACAGCGGTGTCTCGGG
>CALBKR010000291.1 GCA_937896105.1 uncultured Bacteroidales bacterium | reverse complement strand
CTTGAAAAGCGCGTCGCCAAGCTCAACAAAAAGATTGCACGCGCGGCCCGCAGAAGCAAGGTAAAATACCTCGACCCCGGCAAAGAGCTTTTGGGCAAGGGAGGCAAGATTGACGAGAGCCTCTTCACTGACGGCCTCCACCCCAACGCCGAGGGCTACCGCCGCATAGCACACTATTTCGAGTGAACAACGAAAAAAAATGCTTCCAAAAAATTTTGAAAGCATTTTTTGTTACACACCCCCGCGGCACATTATTATTTGCAGATAAAAGAATATTCGGCAGTAATATCAAATAAAAATCCGAGCGCACCCAAAATCACCCCTTAATCGGCCGAGAATTTACGCTCGTCGCCCCAGCACTCGTGCATCCACTTTTTTATTTTCGCCTCCGAGGCATTATCCTGCGGCACCCAGAAGCTAAAATCACGTCCCCCGTCGGGCAGGAACTGCTGACGCACAAAATTACCCCGATAATCGTGCGCATATTTATATCCGTCCGAGTAGCCCAGCTCCTTCATCAATTTTGTGGGAGCGTTGCGCAGATGCAGCGGCACAGGCAGATTACCCGTCGCGCGCACCGCTTCGAGAGCGCTGTTTATGCCCATATAGGCCGAGTTACTCTTGGGCGAGGTTGCAAGATAGACGGTTGCCTCGGCAAGGGGGATGCGCCCCTCGGGCCAACCTATTTTCGTCACGGCATCAAAGGCAGCATTTGCAAGCAGCAATGCATTGGGATTTGCAAGCCCGACATCTTCCGAAGCAGATATCACCAAACGGCGGGCAATAAAGGCAGGGTCTTCCCCACCCTCAATCATTCTTGCCATCCAATAGAGAGCAGCATCGGGGTCGCTGCCACGGATGGATTTTATGAATGCAGAGATTATATCGTAATGCATCTCGCCATCCTTGTCATAGGCCAATGGGTTCTGCTGGAGACAACGCTTGACCTTTTCATCTGTAACAACCACCGGCGAATCGGGGTCACTCTCAACCACCAGTTCAAGGATATTGAGCAACTTGCGCGCGTCACCGCCACTGTATCGCATCATTGCAGCAGTTTCGCGCAACTCTACTCCGCGAGTCTTCAGCATATCATCAGTAGAAATGGCATAATTGAGCAGCTTCATCAAATCATCTGCTTCGAGAGACTTGAGAACATAGAGCTGACAACGTGACAATAACGGACGGATAACCTCGAACGATGGATTCTCGGTAGTCGCACCTATAAGCGTAACAGTTCCCGTCTCCACGGCGCTCAACAGCGAATCCTGTTGCGACTTGTTGAAACGGTGAATCTCATCGATGAAAAGTATCGCGCCGCCACGCGAGAAGAGCGGCGAGTTCTTCGCCTTCTCAATAACCTCGCGCACCTCCTTTACACCGGCCGACACTGCATTGAGCGTGTAGAATGGCCTGTTCAGTGTGTTGGCGATGATTTTGGCTATGGTCGTCTTCCCCGTTCCGGGAGGCCCCCACATTATAAAGGAGAGGATGCGCCCCGAATCGATCATACGGCGCAACACAGCACCTTCTCCTACAAGATGCTGCTGACCGACATAGTTTTCGAATGTAGTCGGGCGTAAACGTTCTGCCAAAGGTTGTGCCATAAGATATCAAGCATAACCGCCCTGTAATATTTTACAAGGCGGTAAAATTTACAATTCAGAAAGATTAACTCAAGCCAACGATTTCCCCGTCGACAAAATCGATGTGGTTAGCCTGCGGATCTTTAGGCAAGCCGGGCATACGGATGATATCGCCTGCAATGGCTACAATCATCTCGGCACCGGCATTGAGCACCACATCACGTATCTGCAGGTTGAAGCCCTTGACCGCACCATACTGCTTTGCATCGGCACTGAACGAGAACTGGGTCTTGGCAATGCACACAGGGAACTTTGCAAGGCCATACTTCTCGGCAAGCTTGATGCGGTCGAGCGCCGGCTTTGCAAATGTAACCGATGCGGCGCCATAGATATTCTTGGCAACCTTCTCGATTTTTGTCTGCACGCTATCCTCATCGTCGTATGTGAATTGCAGTGCCTTCGAAGGATTATTCTCGATTGTATCCACAACTATCTGTGCCATCTCCATAGCACCCTCGCCACCCAGAGCAAAGGCGTTGTTTATAACAAAAGGCAAGCCGAGTTCCTTTTCGCAGTGCTCACGCAGGAGCGCCATCTCCTCGTCGGTATCGGTAGCAAAGCGGTTGAACACAACAACGACCGACTGACCGAAGGAGCGAAGGTTTGCAACGTGGCGGTCGAGATTGGCAAGACCGTTGCGCAAGCCGTCCATATCGGGTTCCTTTATCTTGTCGAGCTCCACGCCACCGTGCATCTTGAGTCCTTGCGCAGTCGCTACGATAACCGTAGCATCGGGCTGCAGACCGCTCTTGCGGCAAAGTATGTTGTAGAATTTCTCGGCACCAAGGTCGGCTCCGAAGCCTGCCTCGGTAATTGTGTATTCGCTGTGAGCAAGCGCCATCTTTGTAGCGAGCTGCGAGTTGCAGCCGTGGGCAATATTAGCGAACGGGCCACCGTGGATGATAGCCGGTGTATTCTCGGTTGTCTGCACGAGGTTTGGCTGTATCGCATCTTTCAGCAGCACCATAATTGAGCCTGCAACACCGAGATCCTTTACAGTGAACGGCTCGCCCGAATAGGTGTAACCGAGCATAATATTCTCTATGCGACGGCGCAAATCGGCCTCATCACTTGCAAGGCAAAGTATTGCCATAAGCTCGGACGCCGGAGTGATATCGAAACCGGCCTGCTCGACGATGCCGTTGGTAGCAGGGCCGACACCAGTGATTATCTGGCGCAACGAACGGTCGTTTACATCGAGCACACGGCGCCACAGTATCTCCTTCAGGCCGAAACCATCCTTTGCGTGCTGATAGAGATAATTGTCGAGCAGTGCCGAAATCATATTATGCGCCGATGTGATTGCGTGGAAATCGCCTGTAAAATGCAGGTTAATCTTCTCCATAGGAAGCACCTGGGCATATCCGCCACCGGCCGCACCGCCCTTCATACCGAAGCAGGGGCCAAGCGATGGCTCGCGGAGAGCGACAACAGCCTTCTTGCCGATTTTGTTAAGACCGAGTGCAAGACCGATAGAAACAGTAGTCTTGCCGATACCGGCCTTTGTTGCCGTTATGGCTGTAACAAGGATTAGTTTACCCTTCTGCTCGCCAATGAGGTTCAAAGGCAATTTCGCGATGTATTTGCCATAATGTTCAAGGTCATTGGCATCGATACCAATCTTTGCAGCTACGTTCTCAATACGCTCAAGCTGAGTTTCATGAGCAATCTGAATATCACTCTTCATAAATATCTGATTTAGGTTTATAATTCAAATTCTATTTTGCGAAGATAATAAATTAATTCAAAAAACATACAAAAAAACGATGGCGTTTGCATTATATTTGCAACATATTGTGATATTGCAGCCATAACAGCTCAGGAATTATGATATCGATTCTTATACCGACAAGAGACTACGACTGCCATCTGCTTGTGGAAGAACTTCACCGGCAAGGCAAGGCACTCGGCACACCATTCGAGATATTGGTTGCCGAGGATGGCACCGACACGGCACAACTGCACCTGAACGCCGGTATAGAGGACCTTGCCTACTGCCGCAGGATAGTAAAAAAAGAGAACATCGGCCGAGCCAGGATACGCAATCTGCTCGCCACAGAAGCACGGTACGCAAACCTTATATTCATCGATAGCGATGCTATTGTCGAAAAGGATAATTTCCTAAAGAGATATACCAAAGCATTAGAGGAAAGCGACGTTGTATGCGGCGGGCTATACCACGCGAATTGCCAGCCCAACGAACAATGTTCCTTGCGTTACAGATATGAGAAAAAGGCCGACTCCTTACGCGACGCAGCTACACGGAGCAAGGCGCCATACGACAAATTCACCACATTCAATTTTGCGATAAAGAAAACCATCTTCACTTCAATTTTATTTGACACGGCTATCACCGGATACGGCTATGAAGATGCACTGTTCGGCAAGGAACTCGAAAAACGGAATATAAGAATCACACATATCGACAACCCCTTGCTGCACTGCGGGCTTGAAAAGAACGAGATATTCCTCGCCAAAACCGAGCAGGCACTGCGCAACCTTGCCACTATAAAAGAGAGCATTGGCAACACCCCGCTGATTGCCGTTGCAAAAAAACTGAAAAGATACCACATTGTATGGCTTTTTATGCTCTATTGGAGGTTCCGGAGAAAAAGTCTAAGAAAGAACCTGCTTGGCAGCAACCCCTCACTCGAGAAATTCAACATCTACAAGCTTGGGTACTACATAACCGCCGGCAAGAATATAAGTTGAAAGATTGTTATACAACTTTTTTGGCATTCCCTAAACATTTCGCGGGTTATAAGGCTCTTTTATTTGCAGAAAAGAGCTATTTTTGTAGAATGAAATCAAAGATTTCAGCAAAATGATTATAAACACTAAAAAAACGATATGGCAATGGCAGAAATTAATGAAACTGAAAAGGGCGAGAAGAAGAGCATCAGTTTTATCGAACAGATAATCATAAACGATTTGGAGAAGGGGCTTAACGGCAGCAGGCTGCAGACCCGTTTCCCGCCCGAGCCGAACGGCTACCTCCACATAGGTCACGCCAAGGCCATTGCCATAGATTTCGGTATGGCGCAAAAATATGGCGGTGTATGCAACCTCCGTTTCGACGATACAAACCCACAGAAGGAGGATTTGGAGTTCGTACGCGCCATTGAAGAAGATATCAAATGGCTCGGTTTCGAATGGGGCAAGGTGTGCTACGCCAGCGATTATTTCCAGGAACTTTGGGATTTTGCCGAGTGGTGCATAAGTACAGGCCGTGCATATATTGACGAGCAGACATCGGAGGAGATTGCCAAGCAGAAAGGCACTCCCACCGAACCCGGGCAGAACAGTCCATACCGCGACCGCCCGGCAGAAGAGAGCCTGCGCCTTTTCCGCGAAATGAACAGTGGCAATGTAGAGCCGGGAAAGATGATTCTCCGGGCCAAGATAGATATGGCAAGCCCCAACATGCATTTCCGCGACCCCATTATGTACCGCGTACTGAATATGCCCCACTGGCGCACAGGCAACAAATGGAATGCATACCCGATGTACGATTTCACTCACGGACAGAGCGACTACCTCGAAGGTGTCACACACTCTATCTGCACATTGGAGT
>CALBKR010000290.1 GCA_937896105.1 uncultured Bacteroidales bacterium | reverse complement strand
CGGCCGGTTCAACCTGGTAGAATCCGAGTGCCGACATAATATACCAACCCGACATCTGTCCCATATCCTCGTTGCCCGATAGTCCGTCGAAATTGTTGCGGTACTGTGTTGTCATTACCTCGCGTACCCATTTGGCTGTCTTTTCGGGTTGCCCCATCATTGTATAGAGGTAAAGAATGTGGTGGCTGGGCTCGTTGCCATGCGCGAACTGGCCTATCATACCCGAAATGTCGGGCGATGGGTCGCCCTCGACCGTTGAGGGGGCGAGGAAAAGCGAGTCGAGGCGTGCAATGCAGGCCTCCTTGCTGCCGAAGAGGTTGATATATCCCTCGATGTCGTGCGGTACAAGCCAGGTGTATTGCCAAGCATTGCCCTCGCAGTAGTCATCGGCGCGGTGTGCCGAGAAGTAGGGGTTGAACGGTGTGTTGAACTTGCCGTTCTCGTCAACGCCACGAATGAAGCCTGTCTCCTTGTCGAAGAAGGTGCGGTAGCTATGGCTCATCTTTGTGAAATGCTCATAATCCTCCTGCTTGCCGAGTGCCTTGGCTGCATTTGCAGCGGCTGCATCGGCAATGGCATACTCCATATCAAATGCTACCGACTCGGTGAAGAGGTTGCAGGGGATATATCCGAACTTGTGACGGAACTCTTTTCCGCGCTCCTCAACGGCTGCGGTCTTCTTGATTGCTGCAAATGCCGCTTCGCGGTCGAAACCCTTGATGTTCTTCACAATGGCGTCGGCAACGACAGGTATGCCGGGGTCGCCTACCATACAGTCGGTCTCGTTGCCCCAAAGATGCCATACAGGAAGGTCGCCCTGCTTGTCGCAGATATCGACCATAGTGGCTACGAACTGACCGGCCTTCTCGGGCTGTATGATGGTCATCAGCGGCTGCTTTGCACGGTATGTGTCCCAAAGAGAGAAACAGGTGTAGCGTGGCTTGTCGCTGTTGTAGACCTTGTCGTCGGCTCCGCGATAGTCGCCGTTTACGTCGCTGAAGAGCATCGGGGCTATCATTGCATGATACATAGCTGTGTAGAACACTGTCTTGCGCTCCTTGTCGGCTGTCTCTATCTTTACACGGGCAAGCTCCTTCTCCCAATTGTCGTTTGCGGCTGCCTGTACGGCTGCGAAATCCCATCCGGGGAGCTCCTTC
>CALBKR010000289.1 GCA_937896105.1 uncultured Bacteroidales bacterium | reverse complement strand
GGAGGAGGGTCTTGCCCTCATACGCAAGTTGATGAGCTACATACCGCAGAACAATATGGAGAGCGTTCCCGATGTTCCCTGTACCGACCCCATCAACCGCACAAGCGATGTACTCAACACCATTATACCCGACAACCCCAACCAAGCATACGATATGTACCGCGTCATTGCCGAGATTGTCGACAACGGCGAGTTCCTTGAGGTACACCGCGACTACGCGCAGAACATCATCGTAGGCTTCGCGCGAATGAACGGCAAATCAGTGGGCATCGTTGCCAACCAGCCCTGCAAATACGCAGGTGTGCTCGACTGCAACTCATCGCGCAAAGGCGCACGATTCGTGCGTTTCTGCGATGCTTTCAACATACCGTTGGTAACACTTGTCGATGTTCCGGGCTTCTTGCCGGGCACAGCACAGGAGTACAACGCCGTCATTCTTCACGGAGCCAAGCTCCTTTATGCATACGGCGAGGCAACAGTGCCCAAAGTAACCGTAACATTAAGAAAATCCTATGGCGGTTCACACATTGTAATGGCCTGCAAGCAGCTGCGCGCCGACCTCAACTACGCCTGGCCAAGTGCTGAGATTGCCGTAATGGGTGCAGCCGGAGCAGCCGAGGTGCTATACGCCAAGGAGGCCAAGGAGGCAGAAGACCCCAAAGCATTCATTGCCGAGAAGGAGGCCGAGTACAACCGTCTCTTTGCCAACCCCTACCAGGCAGCGAAATATGGCTACATCGACGATGTCATCGAGCCACGCAACACACGCTTCCGCGTGATACGTGCCCTTGCACAGCTTGAGAGCAAGCGTCAGGAACTGCCAAAGAAGAAACACGGAAACATACCACTTTAAAAAAGAAGAAATATGGAGAACAACAAAATCAATGGCGAGGTGGTAGCAGCAATTTCAATGGCGCTTGCGACCTATCTTGGCGACAACGTGCACGACAACGAGAGCGGCGTGCTAACCATAACATACACAAACAGACATTGGAACAACCTAAACAGATAAGGATATGAAAGAGTACAAATATACCATCAATGGCAACAAATACGAGGTAGCCATCAACGAAGTCAGCGACACAACAGCAAAAGTAACCGTAAACGGTGCAGACTACACAGTAGAGTGGGAAAAGCCTGTCGAGGAGAAACCCGTAGTGAAGGTACAGCCTGTAGCAGCCAAGCCTGCAGTAGCCCCGGCCCCGGCAGCCAAGCCTGCAACTACAACGCCTGCCGGCGGTCACAGCATCAAGACACCGCTTCCCGGTGTAATCATCGATGTAAAGGTAAATGTAGGCGACACAGTTACAAAAGGTCAGACAGTTGTCGTGCTCGAGGCGATGAAGATGGAGAACAACATAAATGCCGACCGCGATGGCAAGGTTGCAGCCATCCAGGTAGCCAAGGGCGACACGGTAGCCGACGGTGCAGTGCTGGTGGTTCTGGAGTAATCCAAGTTATTCACATATTATAAAATGATGACAGCGCCAATTGCCGCTGTCATCATTTTATAATATCCACATAGCAACTCCGCACATACAACTGCGATTCTTGCTTTTCAAATCCTGTTATGCCTGTCAGGTATAATAACCTTCGGTTTGAACACCATTGCCTCCTCGGGAGTCATCGAGGCATAGGCCATTATTATTGCAACATCACCCGGCTGGAACTTGTGTGCCGCAGCACCGTTCAGGCATATCACGCCCGAACCGCGTTCACCCTTTATCGTATAAGTGACAATGCGTTCACCGTTGCTATTGTTTACAACGTGTACCTGTTCACCCTCAAAAATACCCACAGCATCCATCAGTTCCTCATCAATGGTAATGCTGCCCATATAATGAAGATTCGCCTCGGTAACCGTGGCACAATGGATTTTCGATTTAAGCATCTGAAGCAACATCCTACTCTACCTCCTTATATTTAATGTTATCAATAAGGCGCACATTACCGCAGAACAGCGCAATGCAACCCACGACATAATCGCTGTCGCCCCACTCCGCAATCTCCTGAAGAGTATTGCCGTCAACTATCTGATAATACTCGAGCTCAAGCCCCGGAGTATCGTTTATCATATCCTCCACGAATGCCTTTGTAGCCTCAAGGGTATTCACTTTGGCAAAATCCACACTTGCAAACAATGTACTCGAAATTGTCAGCGCACGTTCACGCTCATCCTCGGACAGCAATGTATTACGGCTGCTCATAGCCAAACCATCCTCCTCGCGTACAATAGGACAGCCGACAATCTCTACATCGAGCGAAAGCTGGCGCACCATTTCACGTATTATGGCAAGCTGCTGGAAATCCTTCTCACCGAAATAAGCCCTGTCAGGGTTCACCGCATAGAACAACTTGCTCACAATCTGCGCCACTCCGTTGAAATGTCCCGGTCGACAGGCACCCTCCATAACAGTATCAAGTGGAGCGAACGAGAAGCGGCGGGTATCCTCGGTGGGGTACATCTCCTCAACCGACGGAGCAAAGACCACCGCAGCCCCCACCCTCTCGAGCAGGGCACAATCGGCATCGAGTGTGCGCGGATAGTTCTTCAGGGCATTCTTATCATTGAACTGCGTTGGGTTCACAAAAACACTCACCACAGTAATATCATTCTCCTTTACCGAGCGCGCCACGAGTGAAGCGTGGCCATCGTGGAGCGCACCCATTGTCGGCACAAAGCCAATGCGTTTCCCCTCGGCGCGATAGCTGCCAAGCAAAGCCTGCAACTCCTTAATTGTGTTTATCACTTTCATCTCTACAATCTCACATATTCAGCGTACAAAGGTAGTGCAAATTAAAGTCAAAGCAAAGGGGATTTACCCTTTTTTGCCTCACATTCTATCAAGGCGGACAAAAACAGCCTGCAAGAATCGCAAGAGAGAAGGAAGCAAAAGTGTGCAAAAGAGAGTAATCAAGCAACCGAAAAAGTTACAATTTGTCACAAAAAGCATTAAAAAGGCTCTCCTATTTGCCTGTTTGCCATTTTTTTAGTAACTTTGCGATGCACGGACTACATTCGTGATTGATTAAAGATGAAAGCAAACAAAATTTTATTTATCACACAGGAAATTACTCCATTCGTACCCGAGTCACCACTTGCAAGCGTAGGTCGCAACCTTCCACAGGCGACACAGGATATGGGCAAGGAGATAAGGATTTTCACACCCAAATGGGGCAATATAAACGAGAGACGCAACCAGCTTCACGAGGTTATACGCCTTTCGGGAATGAACCTCATCATCAACGATACCGACCACCCGCTAATCATCAAGGTCGCGTCACTGCAGGCAGCACGTATGCAGGTCTATTTCATAGACAACGACGACTACTTCACCAACCGCCTGATGACCAAGGACAGCGATGGCAACGACTACAGCGACAACGACGAACGCGCGATATTCTTTGCACGCGGTGTCCTCGAGACCGTTAAGAAACTACGTTGGTGTCCCGAGGTCATCCACTGCCACGGATGGATTTCGGCACTTGTACCCCTCTTTGTAAAGAAGGCATACAACGAAGAGCCGTCGTTCCGCGACTCAAAGATTGTCATCTCGCTCTATGACGACAATTTCGAAAGCCAACTTCC
>CALBKR010000288.1 GCA_937896105.1 uncultured Bacteroidales bacterium | reverse complement strand
ATATGCCGTCAATGTCGGCGGCTACAAAGTCGCACTCATCGCCCAGCGTGAAACTATCGCCCAAGAGGCCAATCTCGCCTTTTGTGCCGTGGGGCTTGAGGAATTTTCCAAAATATGTAAAGTCGTCTTTTTTTAACATTTTGTTGTTCTTATGAACGGGTTATTTTTGCTCCAAGCTGATTCAGACGCTGTTCGAGGTTCTGATAGCCTCGGTCAATCTGGTCGATATTGTCGATGCGGCTCTGTCCCTCGGCGCTCATTGCAGCGATGAGCAGTGCAATTCCCGCGCGAATGTCGGGCGAACTCATAGAGCGTGGACGCAGCTTGAAACCGCGGTCGTGCCCGATTACTACTGCACGGTGGGGGTCGCACAGAAGAATCTGTGCCCCCATATCAATGAGCTTATCGACAAAGAATAGGCGGCTCTCGAACATCTTCTGGTGTATGAGCACGCTGCCCTTTGCCTGTATTGCAGTTACCAGCAGCACGCTCAACAGGTCGGGGGTGAGTCCCGGCCAGGGCGCATCACTTATGTTCATAATTGAGCCGTCGATGAACGAGTCAATCTCGTAGTGCTTCATTTCGGGTATGTAAATATCATCGCCACGCTGCTCGAACCTGATGCCAAGGCGGCGGAAACTCTCGGGGATAATGCCGAGGTTCTCGAACGACACGTTCTTTATTGTCAGCTCACTCTGTGTCATCGCTGCCATTCCTATGAAACTGCCCACCTCAATCATATCGGGCAGTGCGCGGTGCGTGCATCCGCCAAGCTCTTTCACACCCTCTATGGTTATGAGGTTGCTGGCAATGCCCGAAATTTTAGCGCCCATCTTGTTCAGCATCCTGCAAAGCTGCTGTATATATGGTTCGCAGGCTGCGTTGTAGATAGTTGTAGTGCCTTCGGCAAGCACGGCTGCCATAATGATGTTTGCCGTGCCTGTCACCGACGCCTCATCGAGCAGCATTGCGCAACCTTTCAGTTTCTTTGCGCTCATACGGTACACCCTCTGTTCGGTGTCGAACGAGAATTCGGCTCCCAGCTTCTGCAGGCCGATGATGTGCGTGTCGAGGCGCCTGCGGCCAATCTTGTCGCCGCCGGGCTCCGACATCGTCGCCTTTCCGTAACGGCCTATAAGCGGCCCGATGAACATTACCGAGCCTCTGAGCCTTGCACAGCCGTTGATATACTCCTCGCTCTCGATGTAGTCGAGGTTTATATTATCGGCCTGGAATGTGAAACAGCCCACACCGTTGCGTGTCACCGAAACGCCCATATTTATGAGCTGGTTGATGAGGTTGTTCACATCGGCAATGTCGGGAATGTTCTCTATCGTAACCTTCTCGCTCGTGAGCAGTGTGGCACAGATTTCCTGCAGAACCTCGTTTTTGGCTCCTTGCGGTGTTATTTCACCGTGCAGTTTGTGTCCGCCTTCTATAATGAATGATGC
Source organism: uncultured Bacteroidales bacterium (assembly GCA_937896105.1). Next base: position 4,009 of record CALBKR010000288.1, on the reverse strand, counting down.
CATAGTCAGAATTTGCGTTTGAAGTTCTTCCTGTTGTTATTGTTGTTGCGCTTATTGTTATTGTTGTTGCGCGCGTTGTTGCCAGGGTTGAGCATTATCTCTCTGTCGGAAATTTCGATAGCGCCTTTTGTGTATATCCTCAAGTCCTCAAGGATTTTCCTGTCCTCCACACCATCCTTGTTCCAGGCGATGTAGTTCTTCTTCATCTGTACTAAGATGAGCTCGATGAACTGTTCTCTCTCCTCGCCATCCTCGAGTGTCAGGGCGTGTTCAATCATCTCCTCGACTATGCGCCCGTAATGTCTGTTCCTTATTTCGCTGTTGCGGTAGGGCAGTGGCTGTGGTGCCACGTGGAACTCCTCCTCCTTGATTACCTCGCAAGGGTAGTCGATGTCAAGCTTGAAATCGGACATTATAGCCAAGTGATCCCACAGTTTGCGGTTCTGGTCGGGCATATTCGGGAACATACTGGCCATAATGCGTATTATGGTCTCGGCGCAACTCTGGCGTTCCTCCCTGTCCTCGATTGTCAGTGCGTGGTCTACCATCTTCTGCACGGAGCGCCCGTACTCGGGCAACGGGAGTTTCTTCTGTCTGGTATTGTATTCCATCATAGCGGTATATCGTTTATCTGTTCTTCAAAAGTTCCTTTGGCTTGGTCGCTACAAAGTTCTTCAGGTAGAATGGCTCGAAATAGGCAATGTCCTCGAACTTTTCATCGAACCACGCCCTCTCGGCAAGCGGCATCATATTCTTTGCCAGCGGCGTACGGTGCTCGGCAAGGAAATGGGCGTTGGGGTGGTTTATTATCTTGCTGCATTTCTCGGCACCGTTGCCGAAAAAGTATACCGGCTGCTTTTCGAGCAGCTCCTTGTAGCTCTCCTCGGTAACAACCTCGGCGTGTGTGGGCTTGATGACGCCCAAAGCGCGGTCGTATACTGTGGCATACACCTCGTTGCGGCGCGCATCAATCATAGGGCAGAACAGCGCATTCTCGTCAATGTCGTCGCGGAACAGTACCGGCACGCTCATCACTGCGGTAGTGGGGATTGCAATGAGCGGTATATTGCGTCCGTAGCATACGCCTTTCGCTGTTGATGATGCTATGCGCAGGCTTGTGTATGAACCGGGGCCGCAGCTCAGCGCTACGGCATTTATCTTTGCCCCCTGCTCGTCGGCAGTCTGCAATGCCTCTTCGACGAATGGTGCCAGCACCTTGGCGTGTGACATCTCCTCGCGGTTGACCCTTTCGAAAAAGACGTGTCCGTCCTGGCTCAGGGCAACCGAACAGGTACTTGTCGATGCTTCGATATGTAGAATTATTGTTGTCATTCCTCTTCTTGTTTGTTTTTGGCCGCAAATGCGGTCTTTTGGTAATTAAATGCAAAAATACAAATTAATTGTTATAGTAACTAATAAATAATATTTTTTAAATAATGTTTAGGTTTGAGCAACAAAAAAAGGGCTGTGGCATCGTTTTGTATGGAATATTTGACTAAATTTGCCAAATTAGCATATTGTGTTATGGTGGCGGGCGTGTGCCTGCGCCTTAAAATGAGGTATTATGATATATTCGATGACAGGTTACGGTAAGTCCGTGACCACTTTCCAGGATAGAAGAATTTGTGTTGAGATACGTTCGCTCAATGGCAAGGCGATGGATCTTTCCACTCGCATTGCGCCACAGTTCAAGAGCCGCGAGATGGAAATACGCACTCTTGTGACCTCTGTTCTCGAGCGTGGAAAAGTCGATTTCTCATTGTGGATTGAACAGGGCGAGAAGGCCGATATGCCTTCGATAAACCAGGCTGTCGTTCAGGGTTATGTCGAGCAGATGACCGAACTGTCGAAGGCGACAGGTGTCGCAATGCCGCAGAACCTGATGGAGGTGATAGTGCGTCTTCCCGAGGTTGTCGCCCGCAAGGAGGTATATGATGTCACTGATGAGGAGTGGGCTGTTGTGCTCGAAGGCGTGAAGGCTGCGCTGGCCGATGTGGTCTCCTTCCGCAAACAAGAGGGCGAGGCGCTTGCCAAGAAATTCCAGAGCAAGATATCCAATATCACGGAGTTGCTAGCCTCGGTAGAACCTTTCGAGAAGGAGCGTGTGGAGAAAATACGTGCACGCATCGAGGATTCTCTCACAAAACTTGTGGGTGTCGACTACGACCGCAATCGTCTTGAGCAGGAACTAATCTTCTATATCGAAAAGCTCGATGTAAACGAGGAAAAACAGCGTCTGTCGAACCATTTGCAATATTTCCTCTCGACAATGGACGAGGAGAAGGGGCAGGGCAAGAAACTCGGCTTCATTGCACAGGAGATGGGTCGCGAGATAAATACCCTTGGCAGCAAGAGTAACCACGCCGAGATGCAGAAGATTGTGGTGATGATGAAGGATGAGCTGGAGCAGATAAAGGAACAGGTACTGAATGTAATGTAAAGAAATATGAAAAAAGGTAAGGTCGTTATTTTTTCGGCGCCATCGGGCTCGGGCAAGTCGACTCTGGTGCATTTCCTGATGAAACAGGATTCTTCGTTCGGTTTCTCGGTGTCGGCAACAAGCCGTCCGCCACGCGGCGAGGAGCAGCACGGTGTCGACTACTATTTCTTCACAGCCGACGAGTTCAGGGCACGTATCGCAGCCGACGAGTTCGTGGAGTATGAAGAGGTTTATCCCGGCCGTTTCTATGGCACGCTCAAATCACAGGTAGAACGTCAGCTGGAGCATCAGAACATCCTTTTCGATGTTGATGTGAAGGGCGGTTGCAGTCTCAAGCGCTACTATGGCGAGCGCGCCCTGTTCATCTTTGTCCAGGCGCCATCCATCGAGGTGTTGCGCGAGCGTCTTGTCGGCCGTGGCGATACATCTATGGATGAGATTGAGAAGCGTGTCAGCAAGGCTGAGTATGAGATGACCTTCGCAAAATTTGCCGATAGGGTGATAGTGAACGACGACCTTGACAAGGCGAAGAGTGATTTGATGTCTATTGTTGAGAAATTTCTTAATGAATAAATCCAAGGTCGCGATATTCGGAGGCAGCTTCGACCCCATACATAACGGGCACCTTGCACTCGCTGCCGAGGTGCTTGGACGGGGGCTGGCAAGCGAGGTGTGGTTTATGGTCACGCCGCAGAACCCGCATAAGCAGGGTTCCCGTTTGAGCGATGAGCAACAGCGCCTGCAGATGGTGCAAATGGCCATTGAGGGGATGCCTGGTATCAAGGCCAGTGATTTCGAGTTCTCTCTGCCGCGTCCGTCATACACACTCAACACGCTCACGGCGCTTGATGAGGCCTACCCCGACAAGGAGTTCTCGTTGCTTATCGGTGCCGATAACTGGGAAAAATTCGACAAATGGTACAAGGGCGATGAGATACTTTCGCGTTACGGTGTCATTGTCTATCCCCGTGGCAACGACAGTGAACCGGAATTGCCTGCCGGTGTGTGTTGGCTTCCTGCAAGGCTGCACGATGTGAGTTCCACAATGGTGCGCGCAGCTGTTGCCGCAGGCGAGGACATTACAAGTATGGTGCCTGCAGCTGTGGCACGGTATATCAACGAAAATAAAATGTATAGTATATGAAGAGACTGTTTCCCATATTGTTTCTTGTTTTTTCGCTGCCGCTCGTTGCGCAGGAGAATGTCAAGCTCTACGACGAGATGTGCGACCCTTTGCAGGCTGTCTTCTGCGACTATGTGAGCAATGAGTCGCAGACAAACCACATATCCAATGCGAGCGGTGAATATACCGGCACGCTAATTGATGACAAACTGTATGGCTGGGGGCTTTTCCTCTCCTCATCGGGGGTACAGTCCTACGGGCAATACCGTAACGGAAAGCTTATGTTCGGTCTTCTTATCAATAGCGAGGTAGCAAGGGTGGGCACTGATGAGCATCACGTTATGTACAACCTTGTGACCGGTGAAATCATCCGTGAAATCATGGTTCCCTTTCTTTCCACGACTACATCATAAATAGTTCTGATCGTTGTTTCCGCAGTACTTCCT
>CALBKR010000287.1 GCA_937896105.1 uncultured Bacteroidales bacterium | reverse complement strand
GATGGCATATCCCACACCGTGGCAATCGATGACTGCCAATGCCGGTGTTGTTTCTACGAGTTCGCCTCTGATGTATTCTATCATATATTCTTGTCGGTTATTTTTCACCGACAAAATTAAAAATAATTGCGCTATATTTATATAGGTATAAAACAAAATGTCTATTTTTGTGTCCATTAATTTGAAATAGGTAATTAAAACAGATACGAAGATGAAAAAGATTAGAGCGGCCATAGTTGGATATGGCAACATAGGCAAATATACATTGCAGGCATTGAATGCCGCGCCCGATTTCGAGGTTGCTGGCGTTGTGCGCCGTTCGGGCGCCGAGAATCTACCTGTTGAGCTCGAGGGCTACAATGTGGTAAAGGACATCCGCGAACTTGGCGATGTGGATGTCGCAATCCTCTCAACCCCGACACGCAGTGTCGAGAGGTATGCCAAGGATATCCTTGCTTTGGGTATAAACACAGTAGACAGTTTCGATATCCACTCGAAGATACTCGACCTGCGCCGTTCGCTCGCAGAGAGCGCCGAGGCTGGCAATGCAGTGTCAATCATTTCGGCAGGTTGGGATCCGGGCAGCGACTCGGTAGTGCGTACACTGCTTGAGGCTATCGCTCCCAAGGGTATCACCTATACCAATTTCGGCCCCGGTATGAGTATGGGACACACTGTCGCTGTAAAGGCTATCGAAGGCGTGAAGGCTGCGCTCTCGATGACAATACCTGTGGGCACAGGCATACACCGCCGTATGGTGTATATTGAGCTTGAGGAAGGTTATGAATTTGAAAAGGTTGCAGCGGCAATCAAGGCCGACCCCTATTTCATCAACGACGAGACACACGTAAAGGAGGTGCCTTGTGTCGATGACCTCCTTGATATGGGTCACGGTGTGAACCTCACACGCAAGGGCGTTTCGGGTGTTACACAGAACCAGCTCTTCGAGTTCAACATGCGCATCAACAATCCCGCCCTCACCAGTCAGGTACTGGTCAATGTAGCCCGCGCCACCATGCGCCAGCAGCCCGGTGCCTACACGATGATAGAGATTCCCGTCATCGACATGCTCCACGGCGACCGCGAAGAGCTGATAGCACACCTGGTATAATGCTTCTCCGTTTCTATAAGAACTGGGCACTCCCCATCTCGATGGTGCTGGGTGCCCTCTCCTATCTCATCTATGCAGCCCTACCCTTGCCTGCTGGCACAGGAGCGATAGTGAGCCGTGGCATCAGCATCCTGCAGCCTGCGCTCATCTTCGGCATGCTGTTCCTCACCTTCTGCAAGCTACGCCCCACCGATCTCAAGCCCTGCCGCTGGCATGTGTGGCTACTGCTGATACAGGTGGGCATGTTTGCCTTGATGGCCGCCCTGCTCATCGCTTTCCCTCATCTTCCCGGCCGCCTGCTTATAGAGAGTGCCATGATATGCTTCATCTGCCCCACGGCATGCGCTGCCGCTGTCGTATGCGCCAAGCTCGGTGGCAGTGCCGCTCATCTGACGAGCTACATACTGCTGATCAATATCGCTGCAGCATTGTTCATCCCGCTCATCGTGCCGCTGGTCATCGCGGGCGGCCCGTTCAAGGGCGGCAAGGTCGAGGAGCAGATCGTCTCCACCGCCAGCCTGCCCAAGACCATCCTCGCGCTGGCCGGCGTGAACGTCGGCGATGCGATGATCGGCGAGAACCTGGTGGACGTGGTCGAGTGCAACACGCCGGACCGCATCAACGAGGCCTTTGCTCAGATCAGCGAGAGCCGCTGCGGCCGCTGCATCCGCACGCCGGAGTTCCTCTATGCCGTGTACGCCCCGGGCGTGAACGGCGGCGTGGCTGCGGCTGCCGACGTCTACGCGGACGACTATATGTATGATCTGCGCGTCGATCCGGTGCAGCTGAACAACGTCGTCGCCGATCCGGCCTATGCCGAGGCGAAGGCGATGCTGCGCACCCGCCTGCTTGACTGGATCAAGCGTGCCGAGGGCGCGACCCCGACCATCACCGACTAAGCCGGCATGCTGCCGGCGGCATCTCCGACATACTGTGATAAAGCTTGCAGTTTTGAGGACGAGGCCGATATTTTGAATTCCCTTTCAGCGTTTCGCTTTAAGGAAAAAGGCCTGTAAAGCGTTTGCTTTACAGGCTCTTTTCTATGGTTATCTTT
>CALBKR010000286.1 GCA_937896105.1 uncultured Bacteroidales bacterium | reverse complement strand
GTCCCGACGGCGTTATCTACAACCCTAACGGAATGACACCAGAGAAGGTTGATTATATGTTGGAACTTCGTGCGTCGAACCGCGACATTGTCGCCCCCTTTGCCGAGCGCTTCCCCGATGCAGAGTTTATCCCCGGCAAGAAGGCGTGGAGCATCAAGTGCGACATTGCTCTGCCTTGCGCATTCCAGAACGAGCTTACGGGTGACGATGCGAAGGAGCTTTTGGCCAACGGAACGTGGTGTGCGGCCGAGGTATCTAATATGGGTTGTACGCCTGAGGCTATCGCGGCATTCCAGGAGGCTGGAATTTTGTTTGCTCCGGGCAAGGCTGTGAACGCAGGAGGTGTGGCTACATCGGGTTTGGAGATGACTCAGAACGCACAGCACCTCTCTTGGTCGGCAGAGGAGGTTGACCAGAAGTTACACTACATTATGTCGCAGATTCACTCGGCGTGTGTACGATATGGCGAGCAGCCCGACGGTTATATCAACTATGTGAAGGGTGCTAACATCGCCGGCTTTATGAAGGTTGCGCAGGCAATGTTGGAGCAGGGAGTGATTTAAGGGAATTCAAAATTATACTAAATATCCTGTCTAACATCGAGTTAGACAGGATATTTTATATACACGCCACTCCGCATTTACATCAACCAACCAGCGGTGATGCGAAAATATGGGATGACATAGTGTCTATTTTTTCTTCAACACGATATGGATATAACCATCTTTCGATGGGCCATACTTCTTCTCATACTCGGCCTTTTTCTTCTCGTCTTTTATAACGTCGAATGATTCGATATCGTCAATTTTAATATCTTCCACTCTTTCCGTCTTAGCAGTTTTGCCATCGGCATCGGTAACCAAAATAGTAGGATTTCTATAACCTAAAAAGAGAGAACCCGAAGGCCCATAAGTTTGGGCCATTTGACCATCTCCGCGCAAGGTTATCATTTTAAGTTCTTTCCTTGTCTCATCAGAGTTATTTGCATCAAGTTTTCGCAATGTAATAACGATAATTCCATCTTTCAAATCGCCATACTGATTACCATAAATTTTCTTAGCTTGTTCTTGCTTCAAGACGGTCATTGACTCTATCTTAGATGCATCTATTTCAGAAATATCTTTTATCTTACGACTCTTTCCATCTGCGCCATATACAATCATAACAGGCACTTTATCGTTTAACATCAATTTATTACCATCGCTATTTGATGTGATTGTGACATTTGTTATATCGCCATTGGTAACGTTTGTGTGAGTGGTATGAATTGTTCCACCCATTCTTTTCAAATCCTTCTCACTCTTCAACTTAGGGGAAACAATTACCATACTTGCGCCCTCCATTTTGTTTTTTTTGAGAATCTCTAAAGCCTTTTCCTTATCAGCAAGGATTGATGATATTTCACGTTCAGTATCACGGCTATCAGATGATGCTATATGAACACTCTGTTTACCTTCTTTGCTAAATCCCGTGATAATCATCTCATTTGCCTCTTCTTTAACATCTTCTGTCGAGGCAACGACAACCGATTTTGCGCCCTTCATCACATTCATATTCTTGATTTTGCCCGAAGGAATCGCTTTGAATTCTTGCTCGGTTACGACCTTGCCATCAATAATATAGACTGTTTTACTGTCTGCTTTTTTCTGAGCCGATGCACCCCCGACCATAAGTAGCATTGCGGCAAGAAATAATAACTTTTTCATAAACATAGACAATTTAATAGTTGAACTCTTTTTCGGTTTCAATAGTTAATTGCTTGGCCATTACATAGACCTCGGGTTGGAAGTTCGCGATTTTCCTACTGCAAAGATAGCACGCAGAGATGCAAAAAAGGTTTAACGAAGTGTTAAGAAATGTTAACAAATGTTAACGCTCTTTTTTGTGTGGGTTTTATTCTTTACTTTTGTGTAAAGAATATTTTGCAATGATAAGACGCTCAACATTCCGCTATCAATCTGTGTGGTGGCCCTGCTCGCAGGAGTGGCTATCGTGCAGGGTGTGTGGGTGGTGAGGCTCTACCGCGATACGGTGGAGGATTTCCACAGCCGAGTGCAATCGGCAATATACAAAAGCGTCTATTCGAGCTTTATCAACTATGACCCAATGAAGCCGAGCGAGGTGATTTCAATCAATGTGAATCTCGACAATTTCGACCTCCACTT
>CALBKR010000285.1 GCA_937896105.1 uncultured Bacteroidales bacterium | reverse complement strand
ACGGGAAGGAATATACTGACGAGGAGTTTGTTATGCAGCAGATGCTTGCAACGATGAACAAGATGAGTCACACCGACAACAATGTAGTAGAGAAAGAGATGGAAGCAATGTTCAAAATAGGCAAATGAATACAACTGATATGAAACGACTATTATTTATAATCACTATGTGCATTGCGGCATCAATAGCCAGTGCACAGAAGGATATGGGCATCCGCTCACTGTTCGAAGGTTCAGAGAGAAGCAAATATGGTTTCGAGGCTGTGATAATAGAGGGCAAAAGCCTGCATCGATACAACCTGACTACCTTCAAGAGCGTCACCACAAAGAACTCGAAATTGTTCGATGAGATAGAAAAGATGGTCGAAAGCGATGCCGGAAACACCATCGACAAGGAGTGTGGATATATAAACGGAAGACTCTACTACGGATTCTACCAGTTCAAGCCCGATGAAAAAGGGAAATACCGTTACCTGTTCTACCGTAACAGTTCGCTACGCAACGATGAGCCCGATGAGGTTACGGTTGTATATATGGAAGGATACCCAACGCTTACTGAACTGAAGAATATGTTCCGATGAATTGATAATCAAAAAGACAATAGATATGAAAAAAGTATTATTGACCGTATTTATGCTTGCCGCCACACTGTGCGGCACGGCGCAAGAGAGCAAGAAAGGCGTAAACGCCCTATTTGAGCAGTACGCACATCTGGAGGAGGGCAAACTGACTATAAAGAACCCCGAGCAGGTGATTATATCTACCGGAAAAAAGAACTACACAGTGTCACTCAATGGCGAATACAATGGTTACGCATACGATGTCAATATTGACAATGCAATTGAAGATTCCCAGTTCCTGAGCATTTCATCGAGCGGAATCGAATATGCAAACGGTGATACAATAGTTATTGCAAACCCCGAGATGATTACATTCAGCAAGAACAAAAAGGAATGTATGATCTCTGTAACAGGAGTGACTGCCCTAAGCGACAAGAGCCGCTACACATTGACAATAACCCAGAGCGGAAACATAAATGAGAGCAAGGCTGTATACAAGGAGACCGACTCGAGCTGGAATTTCAACATACCATTCGTGAACAACAAGAGATATGATGATAAGAAACCGTTCCGCATGCACGCGAACTTTACCGTAGACCCTCATTTCGGTTTTGGTGTGGTAGGAGCTACGGCTCAAGCCGATGGCGTCGACCTATCGATGAGCAATGGTGGCTTTGAGTTCATACTGGACGAGCTTGTTGGTGTCGAGTACCACTTTGCGCGCTGGGGATTTGTCGAGCTAAATTTCGGAGTCAACTGGCGCAACTATCGTATGATAGGCGACAAGCGGTTCATCAAGGAGAACGACAGGATAGAAATAGCCGACTACCCTACCGGTGCAAACATACGGTTCTCACGCATAAAGACCTTTAGCCTCACAGTGTCACTTATGTACCAGCACAAGTTCAACAAGTATTTCGGTTTCAGTGTCGGCTCCATTGTTAATTTCAACACCGGCGGCAACATAAAGACACGATGGAGCGTCAACGACGAGGCTGTCAAAGACAGGCAATACGACATTCACCAGACACCTGTTACCGTCGATTTCTGCGCACAACTGCACGCAAAGTGTTTTACACTATACTATAAATACTCGCCGAACAATGTCCTGAAAAGCGGTTATGGGCCGGAATTCCGTTCAATGTCGGCAGGACTTATGATAGGATTCTGAATCAGATGAAGGTGACCCAAAAGTCACCTTCATCTGTATGAGGCGTGAATAAAAAGTAAAGTTCAAGGCTTGTGAAG
>CALBKR010000284.1 GCA_937896105.1 uncultured Bacteroidales bacterium | reverse complement strand
GGCTATGCAGCATTTGGCGGATGTGACATACAGCTATGTCATAAAATATTTCAATACGGAGAAGAAACGTGCCTATGCCGATGTCTTCTCGTATCTGCCCGGCGGTAAGTACAGTGGCTCGGTCTCCTATCCATCATATTTCGATATGAACGCCGTGATGAAAAAGTATCTTACGGCCGAAGAGTATGCCCATTGGCGCGAGGCGTACGAGAGGGCGGTTGTGTATGTGGGCTCTTCACCAAAATGGTATTCGGCCATCTGTGGTCGTGCGATTGCGTTTGACGAATCTGTCGGTGGCGGAATTTCGCTGTATATGCCTCAACACAGTTCGTGGAGTGTGAAATTCAACGAAGACTTCAAGACAACAGAATGGTATTCTGCCGCAGGGTGGCAGGCGGCAGGGTGGTGACCCGTTAGAACTGTACGTGGAACTGTATGCGTATGCCCCATTTGTCTATGCCGGGCAAGTCGCAATAGGTGAGGCGCCTCACATAGTCGATGCGCAGCACCTTGAAGATGTTTTCTATTCCAATACCTATCTCCATATATGGCATATTGCCAAGATAGTGATACTCGTTGTTCTCGTATGGAAACTTGAACAGTTCGCCTGTGTTCAGCGGGTCGGGACGGTTCTTCTCGCTCAGGTGCCCGTACATTCCACGGAATGTGATTACCTCGCGCCAGTTGAGCTTGCGTATGAGTGGTATGCGGTTGAAAAGCAGTCCGTTCATATTGTATGTCAAGTCCCACGAGGCATAGCTGTCGTTGAAGAACTCCATCGCATTCATCAGTGAGTAGGACTCGCGCTGGATGGTGTAGGAGAGGTTGGCATTAGGTATTATGAGCAATGGGAACGGCACCTTGTTCCAGACCTTGCCTGCCTTTATTATGCAGTCGAGGTTGCCGAATGCCGAGAACCAGAACCGTTTGTAGAAGCCGGCTTCGGTGTGGTGGTAGTTGAAATCGCTGCCCAAAATACCTTTGATACCGACCCTGTGTGATAGGGTGAATACCGGGTGGTCGGGTGTGACCGAACGGCGGTTCCACTTGCTCTGTATGAATTTCTCTTTCGGTGCATAACGTAGCCCAATCTCGACCTCGGAGCTGGTTAGCTTGTCTACGGGCGTGATGATTGTGGTGCCGTCATCGGCAGTCACAGCACGCTCGAATGGAATGAACCGGCTTGCGATGTCGACCCTGTTGCGCAATGTTACGTTGAAGGAGAAATGGTTGTGGAACTCTTTTGTGTATGTCAGCTCGGCTTTGCGCATATAGCCTATCTTGTTGTCGCTTTGTCGCTTAAGGCTTATGAAAAGGTTGTCCTTGTTTGTGTAGAGATAGTTCTGGCCATACTGGTAAACATCATTCTCATATCGCATACGCAACGAGTGGATAGGAAACTCATTCGGGTGCTCTTTTTTCTTCTTGAAAGAATATTCGATTTCACCCATATATTTCCATTTGTTGTCGCCTATGCCGTAGGCTACATAGAAATTGCCGAACAGGTATGGGTTGAGATAGGCCGATGTCATAGCTCCGGCACGCAGACGCCATCCTTCGAGTGAGTTATGGCTCACGGTGGTGTTTACGGGACCGTAGAACAGCGGAGGGTCTACCTTTCTTATCGGCACCCAACCTGTGAAAAGGAACGATATGCATTTCTCGGCCCAATAATATACCGGGTTGGCACGTAGCGCTGCCATCATATCGCCCACGGAACGCTCTTTCTCGCTCACTTCGGTGAAACCGTATTGGCTCCAGTATTCGCTTCCCTTGTTCATTGAGTTGTCGTCCTCGACAACGGGAGTCGGGTTGTCTAATATGCGTTGGGCGAATTCGTTGCTTTGGAAACTGTAATCTCTGTACGATACTTCGCGGTTTACGTAGAATCCGGCAGCAGCATTTACAATCTTCAGTTCGGCAGTGAGCCTTTCATTGGCAAGCAGTCTTGTGCCGTCGGGCGTTCTCTCGAATTGTTGTGTAATGTTGAGCTTTTCTACGAAATTCATATTTATTTCGTGAGGCACGTTCATCTGCACCGATTTTATAAAGCGCGTTGTGTCCTTTGTCACAAATATATGCCCGGTGAAGCCGAATGACTCGGTGTTGAACGGGGTGAAGGCCAGGTCGATGCAGCTGTCGCCGTCTATGACCAATGTGTCCATAAGGTAATAGCGGTAGAAGGTTGGCCCCAGCTTCGACAGTGGGCTCACGAACTTGCTTCTGAACATAGAGATGTTGTCCTGGAAGATATCAACATCCTTGAAAACCTCCTCGTACAGCGCCTCAATCTCTCCGGTTGAGAACATATCGTCAATTCCGTTCCGGCGGCGCGCCTTTATGTGTTGCCTGTTGCGTTTGGGCGACTTGCGGTAGTAGTCGGTGGCTATCAGCTCGCGTGATGAGAGGTGCAGTATCGGTTTGCCCGATATCAGCGAGGTGTCGATATACTCCTCGAGGAAATCGAACTTCTTGCCGAATGGGTTTTCCTTTCCAGCGTTGAAATCATTGAGTGCAATACCCAATTTCTCGTGTCTTTCGCGGCTGTAGAAATCCTTATTCTCAGGTGAATTCTCCTCGCGCTTGTCTATAATCTCCCGTGCCAGCTCCAATGCAGGGTTGTTCTTCTTCCTGTACTTCTCGCGTTTGGGCTTTATGACTACTTCGGGCAGGTCATAGTCGGCAGGCTTGAGGTCTATTTTCAATGGCATCCTGCTTTTCTTCGTAATGGCAATAGTTTCCTCGGTGTATCCTATGCTCGAGACAATCAGTGTGTCATTGCCAATTGGAGCGTAGAACGAGAAATTGCCATCGTTGTCGCTGGTGGAGCCATAGCCAGTTCCCTTTATCCTGATAGAGACATAGGAGAGAGGCTTCTTCGATGCGGCATCTTTTATTTTGCCATAAATCCTTGTATTTTCGCCTCCACTCTGCGCAAGCAGGGTAGTGGGGAAAATGATGATAGACATTATATATATATATAAATATGTAAGGCGGTTCCTTATCATTCCTTTCTTTGTGGCAAAATATAAAAACGCATTAAAATTTTCCGTGACTGCAAAAATACTCAAAAATATGCTATTGCCTACCTTTTGTTAAGATGTTTTAATGTTATTCCTGGTTTTTGCCTATTAATGCGAACAAATGTATTTTACTTGTGTAAATTCCCGATAATAGATATACTTTTTCGTTTTTTCGATTTATTGCTAAAAACCTTGATTTTTCCCCTCTTTGTAAGTTGTTGAAAACTAACAATCTTAAAAAACGTTTAAAAATAATTGTGTTTTTTCTCTCCAAAAAGTTTGCCGTGAATAAAAAATGCATTACCTTTGCACTCGCTTTCGGGACGGA
>CALBKR010000283.1 GCA_937896105.1 uncultured Bacteroidales bacterium | reverse complement strand
CTCGCCCTTTACGAACTGTGAGTAGAACTCTATAGCCTTTTCAGTTGACCCCGGAGTCAAACCACCGATTACACGGTCGTTGTGTACCAGCTCATATATTACATTGCCGGGGAGCACACGCTCGGGGCAGTATGCAATGTAAATCTTGTCCTTGAGTTCGGGGCGCTCGGTAAAGATGATGTCGGCCATCATTTCGGTTGTGCCAATGGGTGATGTTGACTCAATCACATAGAGGTCGCCTTCCTTTAATAGCGGAAGCACTGCGCGGGTTGCTGCCTCAACGTACGATACATCGGGCTCGTGGTCGCCCTTGAATGGGGTAGGAACTACCATAAAGTAGGCATCGCTCTCCTGTGGGGTGGTGTATGCCTTGAACTTGCCTGCGGCGATGACTTCCTTCAACATCTCTTCCATTCCCGGTTCGATGATGTGGAGCTTACCCTGGTTTGTCACTTCTACTACTCTGGGGTTTATGTCAACACCTACGACATCTACTCCATGCTTTGCTGCGATGATTGCTGTCGGGAGGCCTATGTAGCCGAGTCCCATAAAACATGCTTTCATAAATTGTTTGTTTTAGTATATTGCTTCCTTTTTATTATTTCAATCTCTCAACGATTCTGCCGCAGGCGAGTCCGTCACCGTAGGGGTTCACGGCTTTGCTCATAGCATCGTAGTGTGCTTTGTCGTCGAGCAGGAGCGACACTTCGCTCACGATTTTATTATAGTCGGTGCCGACAAGCTTAACGGTGCCGGCTTCGAGTGCCTCGGGGCGCTCGGTTGTGTCACGCATAACGAGCACCGGCTTGCCAAGGCCGGGTGCTTCCTCCTGTATACCGCCGCTGTCGGTAAGTACGATGTTGCTCTTTTCCATAAGATACACGAATGAAAGGTACTCAAGAGGCTCGATTAAGAACATATTGCCCGACCCCTCCGTCGCAGGCGACACCTCCCCTAAAACAGGGGCGGAATTTATAACGTGCTTCCCAAAAACTTCTGCAATGGGCTTGCGCACGTTCGGGTTGAGGTGCATTGGGTACACGAAATCTACATCTGGGTACTTTAAAGTGAGGTCCTTTATTGCGGTGCACATATTTATGAAGCCTTCGCCGAAGTTCTCGCGGCGGTGACCGGTGATGAGTACAAGCTTTTTGCCACCGTCGAGGCGTGTCACATCGTATCCGGCCTGTGCAAGAAGGTTCTTGAGCTCGTCGTTGAGTGCCTTGTCTTCCTTTATCTTGTTCACTACCCAGTAGAGTGCGTCGATGACGGTGTTGCCCGTTACGGTAATGCTCTCCTCTGCAACTGCCTCACGCAACAGGTTTGCCTTGCTCAACGGAGTGGGGGCAAAGTTGTATG
>CALBKR010000282.1 GCA_937896105.1 uncultured Bacteroidales bacterium | reverse complement strand
GTACAATCCACATCAACAACACCCTGTCGATGAACAGTGACCAGCAGCACCAGATGTTCACACTGCCCTTCGGAGCACTTGTGCGTTACCGCTTCATCGAGGCCGATTTCCAACCATATGTGGCTTTCAAGGCCGGTGCCTGCTACTCCGAGTTCAACAATTACTATTATATATTTATGACCGGACAGGACAGATGGGGCTTCTTTATGTCGCCCGAAATTGGCTTCAACTGGTACCCTTGGCCAAATGGCCTTGGCTTGCACTTGGCGCTATATTACAGCTTTGCAACAAACAAGTGTAATATAATGAGCTATTCGCAGGATATATTGAACAATTTCGGATTCAGGTTAGGTATTGCATTTTAGCCCATATACAAAGATATCCGGCAGTTTACACTGCCGGATATCTTTGTATATAATCACCTTGTTATTCTGCAGGTGTCATACTAACCTCGATTAAGTTACCCTGGTCAATAATGTATTTTGCCAGCAGGCGTATATCATCGGCAGTGATACCCTTTACAAGCTCTGCGTAGCTATCGTAGGTATTCTTGCCCTCGAAATAGTAGCTGTAGAGCCAGTTCATCCAGGCACTGTTCTTCTTCTGATGCTCCTCGAACGATTTGAGCATATAGCTGCGCACCTTCTCGACGTGTTCAGCGACTGGCCCTTCGTGTGCCAGTTCCTTGAACTCACGGATGATGATTGCCACAAGCTCTTCGCGGCGCTCTGGCGACATCTTGAAATTGATATTCAGCGAATATCGGCATTCGGGCTCATCTGATATCGCACCCTGCACACCGACACCGTATGTTCCACCCTCCTTCTCACGCACCTCCTCGGTGTAGACTATGTTGAGAATCTGGTTTAGGAAACCCATTGTGAGCTTGTTCTTCTGTGTCGGCTCGATGTTGCCTATGTATGCTACAACCTGTGTTCCGGTCGGTGTCTCCATTACGTTCTTGAAATTGTTGCTGTATATACCAGTGCGTGGCTTTACGGGTGATGCAACAATCTCCTCACTGTTACCGCTGCAAGGAAGTGCACCGAGGTACTGCTCTACAAACGGTGCAAGAGTCTTGGTGTCGATGTTGCCGACAATGACAAACACTGTACCTGTAGCATCACTTGTCCTCTCACGGTAAATCTCCAACACCCTGTCGTAGTCGATGCTGTCGACATCGGATGCAAGCAGTGGCATTACGCGCGGATGATTGTTGTAGAGAGCCTTGACAAGTGTATCGTTGAGTGCCGTGTTGGGGTTGAGATTCCTGTCCTTGAGACTGTTGCGCATACGGGATGTGAGCGAGCCGAATGCCTTTTCATCCTTCCTCGGCTGTGTGTACTTGAGATAGATGAGCTGGAACATCTCTTCGAGGTCTTTTGTGGAGCACTCTGCGTTTATCACGTCGTACAATGGACTGCATCCGATGTTGGCCGATGCTGTGCTGCCGGACATCTTCTTGTTGAGCTGCATTGCGTCGAACACTCCATATCCGCCTGCAGGGACAAGTGACGGTAGCATCGAGATGTTTATGCGGTCACTGTCGGGGTAACGGTTTGTTCCGCCAATCTGGTATCCGGCAAGCATAATTTTGTCGGCCTGAAAGTCGGTCGGCTTAACAACGACCTTTATTCCATTCTCCAAAGTCCACACTGTTGAGCCCCATTTGCCGCTCTCCTCGCTTGCAATCTTGCAACCCAGTGGCACTTCGGCAAGCAACGGAGCATCTACACGATTGTCCTCGTAGGCTGCAATCCTTGCATTGGCAATGTTCTGCTGCAGCATAACGATATCATCTGCACCGGGGTATGTTACGCCGTCCCTCTCGGGGGCGAATGAAACGATGACACGGTTGTCGTCGCGGAACAGAGATGGTATCACGGCATTCACCTCGTCAAGTGTTATGGTTGCCATAATCTCCTTGACGAGCTCATACTCGAATGTAGGTTCCATCATACTGCTGTTGTCGAGGAAGTGTCTCACGCACAGGTCGATGTAGTATCCGCTCTTGCGCTTGTCACGCTCGGCATACCACGCATCGTTGTTGGCAAGAGTCTGTTCCTTGGCACGCTGCAGTTCCGATTCGGTGAAACCGAAACGGCGTGCCCTCTCAACTTCGGTGAGTACATAAGGGACTGCTTCCATTACCTGCTCGGCTTTGCACGAGAGCATAATGGTGAACGCATCCTTTGTCTGTGCCACACCATAGCTGCCATACCCTACTCCTGCGCCCATATATGGCGGGTTCTCGCGGCTCATTATCTCTCTGAAACGTACATTGAGCAGGCTGATTGCTATTGAACGCAGATAGTTGTTGTAGTGGTATTCGCGTGTGTTGCGGAGCTCGCGCGGCGTAGCATCGTGCTTGTACATTATCTGCAGGATGTAGTTTTGCTGCTCCTTGTCCATTTGCTGCGAGAAAATCAGCTCCTCGTTGTCCTCAACAGGGTAATATACACGCTCGGCAGGCTTCTTTGCCTTCTTGATGCCTTTGAATATCTTCTTCACCTTCTTCTCGACCTCATCGACATCGATATCGCCTACGATGATGATACCCTGCAGGTCGGGGCGATACCACTTCTCGTAGTAGTCGCGCAGTGCCTGGTAGGGGAAGTTGTCGACAACCTCCATAATGCCTATCGGCAGGCGTTTGCCATACCGGCTACCCGGGAAGATGTCGGCAAGCATACGCTCCTGCATACGCATCATTGCCGAGTTGCGTCCGCGCCACTCCTCGTGGATGACGCCACGCTCGTTGTCTATCTCCTGAGGGTCGAGTGTGAGGCCGTCGGCCCAGTCGTGCAGTATCCACAGGCAGGAGTCTATTGCACCGTCGACATTCACGGGGACATTGTTGATGTTGTAGACAGTCTCGTCAATCGATGTATAGGCATTTAGGTCGGCACCGAACTTGACACCTATGCTCTCGAGGTAGTTGATTATAGACTTGCCGGGGAAATGCTCTGTTCCGTTGAAGCACATATGCTCGAGGAAATGGGCAAGACCACGCTGGTGCTCCTCTTCCTGTATCGAACCCACCTTCTGCGCAATGTAGAAATTGACAAGGTTCTCGGGGGTGTCATTGTGACGGATGTAGTAGGTGAGCCCGTTCTTCAGGCGGCCTACTCTGATTGTCGGGTCGAGCGGCAGCTCATCGCCCTTGTTGCCGGCTACGGAGGGCAGGCAGATGGCGATGGTCACGATGGCCGACAAAATGAATCTTAAATACTTTTTCATTTAATATTGCTTATTTTGTTTAATATTGTCCTGTTATTGCAATAGTTAAGCACAAAATTAACAAAATAAGCAATATATATTCTTTTATTGACGCTTTTTAACAATGTGACAGCGGGCAGGGAATTCTTTTCTCAAGCCTAAGGTTATGTTTGAAATATTCTATGTGCTCTATTATGAACGGCGCAGTCTCTCCGCGTATTGCACGTATATGCACCTCGTCGATAATCTCCTTCTCGTCGCAGCTCCTGCAGTTGGCGGTGTCGAACGCAAAACACTTGGCAAACATCCCTGCTTCGCGATAAAGTTCGGCCTTGAGGCTTGCAGGCATACGCTTTTCACCCACCTTCATTATCTCTACCACGCACTCGACAAAGAATTTGAAATCCTCCTCGGGTATCTCAATCCGCTGCTCGGGGTCGTAATGGTACTCATCGTTGAAGGCGTGGATAATCTCAAGCAACAGCCAGAAATAACGGCTGTCATCTGTGGGCTTCAGTTGACTGTGAGCCTCTTTCAGTTCGTGAAAACCGTATGTTTTTGTATTGGGTGCAATGCCTGCGGCACTGCATTCCTGCTCATATTCGGAGTACCAAATGAATTTTCCGGTTTCCTGTGACAGGTACACTATTTGCCGCAGATAGAAGGGGCAGTTCAGCTTTCCGTCAGAACGCTCTGTACAGTTCATTCTACACTCCAGGCCTCCGATGTTCCTGACTGATGTCCGCGCAAGCGGCTCTCTTCTTTTAGATGAGCCGAAATAAAAATGTGTGATTCTTTGGTTCAACATAATGTCCATTTGTTTGTGTCCTATTGATATATAGTTCAGGATTTGTGAAATATCACAGTATTTTTGCCACTATTTCATCTTTTTGTGCTTTTCAACCCTAATAACAGCTATCGTGTGCAAATTGTTTCAACACTCAGCACTTTTTTTTCTTTGTCCCATTGCCGATTTATCACTATCTTCGCAGAAACAAATTAATTGAGGCATTTATGATACGTTTCGACTCCGATTATATCGAGGGGGCACACCCTTCGATTCTCAAGGCGCTTTCCGATACAAATTTTGAGCAGCATATTGGCTATGGCTGCGACGACTATTGCGAGCGCGCGCGTGATATTATCAGGGAACATTGCAATGACAAGAGCCTTGGCGTGCAGTTTCTTGTCGGCGGTACGCAGGCCAACGTAACAGTGATTGATGCATTGCTGCGCAGCTATCAAGGTGTCATTTCGGCCGACAGCGGGCACATCAATGTACACGAGACCGGCGCTCCCGAGGCAACAGGACACAAGGTTATTGCCTTGCCTGCAAAGGACGGACGCCTGTCGCTCGAGCAGATTGCCGAGTGTTTCCATAACCATTGGAACGACCCTTCTCACGAGCACACCGTTCAGCCCGGTATGGTATATCTATCTTGCCCGGCCGAGAACGGGCTGATATACAGCAAGGCCGAACTTGCTGCGATATCGGATTTCTGCCACTCGAACGGGCTTTTTCTCTTTGTTGACGGTGCGCGTTTGGGGTATGGGCTGTGTGCCGAGGGGTGTGATTTGACACTCGCCGACCTTGCTCGCCTGTGCGATGTTTTCTACATCGGCGGCACAAAGGTGGGTGCGCTCTTCGGCGAGGCCGTTGTCTTCAAGGGCGAGGAGATGCACCGCAGTTTCCGCTACGCCATCAAGCAGCACGGCGGTATGCTTGCCAAAGGGCGTCTTTTGGGCTTGCAGTTCGAGCAGTTGCTGAAAGGCGGTGACAATTGCCTCTATTTTGAACTTGCACGCCACGCCAATGCAATGGCTTCAAGAATACGCAAGGCTTTCAAGGATAAAGGTATTGCTATGTGGATAGACTCGCCGACAAATATGCAGTTTCCGTTATTGACAAAAGAGCAGCAGGAGATACTCGGCCGCAAGTATGTTCCCGAGTTCTGGGGACGGTTTGACGGTGAGCGTGATATTATGCGTTTCTGCACAAGCTGGGCAACAAAGCCCGAGAATGTCGATGAACTGTGCAATGATATTGCAATGATGCTATAATTAATTGGATGATAATGGATAACAAGAGAATTGATAAAGTTCTGCATTATCTTGACGATAATGGCTTTTCATATAGTTGGTATATACATCCCGAGGCTCCTACAATAGAGATTGCCCGTCAATATTGGCAGGCTGATGGCTCGAAGCATTGCAAGAACCTCTTTTTCCGTAACCACAAGGGCAACCGCCACTACCTTGTGGTGCTCGATTGCGAACACGACCTCGATATCCACGACCTTGAGAAGCGTCTGCACCAGGGAAAACTCTCGTTCGCCTCTCCACAGCGTATGGAACGCTATCTTGGGCTGCAGCCCGGCTCGGTATCTCCGTTCGGGCTGATAAACGACACCGATAACCACGTACACCTGTTTCTTGACAAGAACCTCGCGCAGGAAAGCTCATTAAGCTTCCACCCCAACGACAACCGTGCAACAGTTGTCATCGGGGTGGAAGAATTTATGCGTTACCTTAATGCAGTAGGTAACAGTTATGAGTTTATTGAGCTGTACGACAGGTGATTACTGGTGTACATCGCGCAACAGGTCGTTGACGGTTTTCACCGGGTTGAATGTCACAAGAGGAACCTCTACAAAGATGGTGTTCCAGTCGCTCATCGCTCCGTTCCACAAGCCCGGCAACTCCATAGCCTTGAGCTCGCGGCCATTCTTTGACTTGTGAGAAATGAAACCGGTGTTCTTGTCAACGAATGCGGGAAGGTCGAATTTCTCGCCCTTGTAGTTCTTGACAGCACATACGAGGTCAACGGGGTTGAAGTGCGTGCCGTTCTCGAACATAGCCTTTGCATCGGCATTGTTCATATCAATCTGTGAGCTCTCAAGAATCTGCAAAGAAACGGTTCCGTCCTGGTTGTATGCAAGGAACGGGCCGCCACCGGGCTCGCCGACATTCTTTACCATACCGCAGACACGCATCGGGCGGTTCAATTTCTTGCGCAGATAGAGGACGAGGTCGCAATCCTCCATATCCTTTATCTCTGCATTGCGGCACTGCAAATCCTGCTGCAGGAAGCGTATCATCTCCTCGACCTGTTCGTGGGTGTAGTTGCCGCTATCGATAAGGTTTAGATACTCGAATGCCTGCTTCTGTGCACTGACGAGTATGCCGGCAAGCAGTTTCTTGTATGTGACGGTGTCAGGCTTCAAGCGATCGGGAACCACATTGTCGATATTCTTGATGAAGATGACATCGGCGTCGATGTCGTTGAGATTCTCGATAAGTGCACCGTGACCGCCGGGGCGGAATACAATAGTGCCGTTCTCGCGGAATGGTGCATTGTCTGCGTCAACCGCAATGGTGTCTGTACTCTGTTTCTGCTCCGAGAATGAAATCTCATACTTTACATTGAAGAGGTTCTCGTAGTAGGCTTTGCGCTCGGCAACAAGCTCCTCGAAAAGCGCTTTGTGGTTGGGCGAAACGGTGAAGTGCAGCTTCACCACCCCATTTGTCGCAGCGTATAGCGCTCCCTCCACGAAATGCTCCTCGGCCGATGTGCGTGCAGCATTGTCATAGGTGTGGAATTTGAGCAATCCCTTTGGCAATGAACCGTAGTTCATACCTGTGAAATCGAGGAGGTTGAAGACAACATCCTTGTACTGTCCCTTCTCTATGAGCTCCTTTACTGAGAGCTTATTGTTCTTGACGCACATAGCGTCGAGGTCGCCGTAGAATGCGAATTTTTCGATATTGTCGAAGAATTTCTTCTCAAAATCGGTTGTTGGCACATCGTAGTCGGCGCTCAAGAATGCAAACAAGTCCTTGAACATGCGGCTTGCTGCGCCCGATGCCGGAACGAACTTTAGAATGGCATTGCCGCCTGCGCAATAGTCGTCCCACCCCTTCAGATAGCCCTCTATCTCCTGCTGCGATGGATTCAATACCCCCTTGCCGATGGTGGCAGCACCCTCGAGCTTCAGGAAGGGGAAGCCTGTCTTGAATGTCTTCAACTGTTCGGCAACCTGTTCTGCCGTGATACCTTTCTTGCTCAATAGAGTCTGGTCAGCCTTGCTAATCATATTATGTCAGTTTAAGTTAATGTTTATGCAAGTTATATTACAAAGGCGAATGTATGAATTATTTCCATAAATGGCAAAAAAAACAATCATTTTAAGCAGAAAAAAACTATCTTCGCAAAATAAACAGAGTAATTGGATGACTATGGAGGAGATTATGATGTTCACACAGAACGAGCGTGCGACTTTGAATACTATCCTTAAATCGTTGCTCGACAGTATCGAAGGAGGCTATTCGGTTGCTGATTACCGTTTCGTTAAAGAGAAAATTGTGCAGACAATAGGCAATAGAGGAATTGAGCGTGACAATTTCGGGTTCAACCCTGTTGTCACAGACCTGCTCACGGCCAATCTTGTCGGGCAGGAAATTGGGTTCCAGCGTGAGATAATGATATGCATTATGCTTAACCGATGCGTTCAGGCAGGCACCGTTACCCTCGACGAGGCGAAGGCGCAATTCGGAGAGAATGTGGCAAACATACTCTCCAACCTTGCACAGATAAATAACCTCTACGCAAAGAGCCCGACCATTGAGAGCGAAAATTTCAGGAATCTGCTGCTTTCGTTCACCAATGATATGCGCGTGATACTCATAATGATTTCGAGCCGTCTTGTAATATTGCGAAGCCTTTTCAATGTAGACAACGATGATGCGCGCAAGCTCGTTGCACGTGAGGCATCGCAACTTTATATACCTCTTGCCCACAAACTCGGTTTCTACAAGTTGAAATCGGAGATGGAGGATCTTGCCCTGCGATATACCGAGAGTGAGATATATGCCGAGCTCAGCCGTAAACTCGAGGAGACGGCTGCATCGCGCGAGGATTACATAGCATCGTTCATCAAGCCTATCGAGAGACAACTTAAGACGATGCCCCATCTTAAGTACCGCATCAAAGGCCGCACTAAGTCCATAAATTCGATATGGCAGAAGATGAAAAAGCAGCAGAGGCCATTCGAGCAGATATATGACTTGTTTGCGATACGCATCATAATCGACAGCGAGCCGCAGAATGAAAAGAGCGAGTGCTGGCAGGTCTATTCGATAGTTGCCGATATGTTCACTCCCAATCCATATCGTTTGCGCGACTGGCTCTCAGTCCCCAAGAGCAACGGTTACGAGTCGCTGCACACCACTGTGATGGGTCCCGAGGGGCGTTGGGTCGAGGTGCAGATACGTACCGAGCGTATGGATGCCGTGGCCGAGCACGGCTTGGCTGCGCACTGGCGTTATAAAGGAGTTAAAAGCGAGAAGGGACTCGATAACCTTCTTGCATCGATACGTGACACCCTGCAGAACCTGAGCGAAGAGGCTGCTGCCGACAATAAGTTCAAGATGGAACTCTACAAGGATGAAATCTTTATCTTTTCACCCAAAGGTGACCTCTACCGTCTGTCCAAAGGTGCGACAGTGCTTGATTTTGCCTTCAGCATACACACCGGGCTCGGGTGCAAATGTACAGGCGCACTTGTGAATGGGCGTAACGTGCCTATCCGTCACGTGCTTAACAATGGCGACCAGGTGGAGATAATAACATCCAACAGCCAGTCACCGAAACAGGCTTGGCTTAACATTGCACAGACAGGACGAGCCCGTAGCAAGATACGCCAGGCTCTAAAGGATATGATATCGCGTCAGGCCGATATGGGCCGCGAAGCTATAGTGCGCAAACTGAAGAACCACAAGATAGATTTCGACGAGTCAGTAATGGATCATCTCATACGCAAGATGGGTTTCAAGCGCCTGACCGATTTCTACCAGAATGTGGCAGACGGTGTCATAGACGTTGCCGATGTCCTAAAGAGGTATCAGGCACTTCTCAATCCCGAGAGCGAGAACAATGAACCGGCACGTAGCGCCGGAGACTTCACCTTCAGCGGAAACGAAAATGGCGGCTCGTCCGAT
>CALBKR010000281.1 GCA_937896105.1 uncultured Bacteroidales bacterium | reverse complement strand
TATATGTCAAAGTCCAGAATACGCCCAAATATGTGCCATATTTCATTGCATTCTGGTAAAAAATGCTTCTATTTGACTGTTCCATATATTGATATTATTGGCTGCTTATTAATCCATTCTAGTGCAAAGATACGAATAAGCGAGCGAAAATACGAAACTTGTTTCAGTATTTTCACCGAGAGCGGAAGTATTTTCGAGGTTTACCTCAAAGATACGAATAAGCGAGCGAAACATTAAGCTTATTTTAATGTTTTACAGGAAATGAGCATTGTCAAGCCCCGCTGAAAGTAAAAGAAAAAAACAAGGCAGGGCTCACTTTTGAAGCGAACCCTGCCTGCTTATTCCGTGCAAGTAGCACGACTATTCGTCTCTCGTAATTATCTTACAAGTTGTTTTTTACCATTGACAATGTATATTCCGGGGAGTGTAATCTCCTCTACACGACGGCCTGTGAGGTCGTAGATAACTGTACACTGTACTCCGTTCTCTGTAACCTCGTCAATACCTGTTGTGCCGGTGAACTCGTATGCTTTTACACCTTTTAAGCCTGCAACTTTAAAGTATTTCTCAACACTGCCGGTAATCTTTACCTGTTTCTTGTAGTTACCTGGGTTTTCAACAAGGTTCAATGCTGTACGGATAGCACCTGAAGGCAACTGGACAATAAGGCACTCTGTGTGGTCATTAGTGTCAGGGTTGTCCGAAATAAGGATGTTTGTATCAATAGTGGCGTCTGCTCCGAACTGAGAACCTGTCTCGGGTGCATTGTTTACTGCGCCTACAATGTATCCTGTTACTATTGCAGGAATCTGCTGGCCGTCAACGTAGGCAGCAAGAGCCTCTGTTACGGTGTAATTCTGTGTCTCTGTCGGAACCTCGGGCTCTTCAGGCTCAACAGTTGCTCCCTTCTCGCCTGATACAACAACATTCTTTATTTCCCATGTACTTGAATTCTCGGTTGTTGATACATACTTGAATGCAATGACAACAGCCGGTTTGTCCATCATAGACTCAGGAAGTGCAATGTTTCCGGTATTGTTGAATGTCCAGTTGCCGTTGTTTACTGCGCCATATTCAACCTCTGTCCATTCTGTAGTTGTTACATTACCAGTGTAGTTGTTTGTTATCAACAATTTATGGTTTGTTGCTGCAGCGTTTGCATCGCCCTTGTTGATAACATAATCAAAGGCAATGCTTGCTTTTGTTTCACCGGTGAGGTTCATAGCGGGAGATATGAGCCAACTCTCTGCATCCTGGCTTGCTCCATTGGCGTAACCCGAAGCCTTTGCGCCGTAGTTTTTAGCGAATGCCCATGGATAATTGCCCACAGTCTCTTGTGTCGTGAATAAGCCAAGATCTGTAGCGAATGTCTCGTTCAGGTAATCGTTTGACGGAGTCTCGGGCTCTTCGGGTGTTTCGCCGCCTTCGGGCTCTGTAGGTTCACTGCCTGCCTCGTATATGTTGATGGCTGTGATTTGTGCATTGTGACTGCTTTCTATCTTCAATACATATACATTCCCTGCTGCCTGGTGGCTTTCTGCTATCTGAAAGCTATTTGTTGTAGCAGAGCCCTTGCATTGTGTGCTTACTGCAGTCTCTCCAACATAAATGTTCTCCAGTGTGCCTGTAGATGCACCAGTTCTGCCTACAACTTCGATTTTTGAAACTGCAAAATCAAAAGCCGGCAATGCAAGTGATGCTCCATTCTTGCCAAGCATCAGGTACCCGCTTGTGTTAAAGTAGTAGCCATTACCGGTTGAACCTGTGAGGATGACAGAATAGTCACCTGATGTAAATGTTGCGGCATCAACCGCTTTATTGGCAGACGCTTCCGGCAACCCCCAAGTGTTGCTGGTAAAATCCAAACTGACTTTTTGTGCTTGAATGCCAAGAGTCGCAGTCAATACAAAAAACATTGAAAGTAAAAACTTTTTCATAAGCATTTGTTTTTTATTGGTTTATAATAAGTCTTGAATTTGCCTTTTGTGGTGCGTGAAAAATAGAGAAACCGGACAAAAGTTCCGGTTCAGCCTTGTGTTCCTAAAATTGCAAACTGTAGTGCAAAGATAACAAAAAAGTAGCGGCACCGCCCTTGTCTTCAAAGTTTTTTTATACATATTTCATATCCTCGCTTTTTTGCACTATTTTCGTGAGGAAAACTTTTTTTGACGATGAAAGCAATGATTTTTGCAGCTGGCTTGGGTACCAGGCTGAAGCCTCTCACCGACACGCTGCCCAAGGCTCTTGTTCCTGTTTGCGATAAACCTTTGATAGAACACGTGGCGCGCAAACTGTTCGCGTCGGGGATAGATGAAGCTGTTGTAAATATCCACTATTTTGCCGATAAGGTCGAGGAGTGGGTGAACACCCGAGAGTGGATAGTGACATCCCATAGTGCCAAGCGCGATGGCAAGATGCTATTTGAGATAAGTGATGAGCGTGAATTGCTTCTTGAGACTGGTGGAGCAGTATTGCACGCGCGCCGATATCTCGAAGGGTGCGGCCGTTTCCTTATACATAACGTGGATATCCTCTCTAATTGTGATATAGGTTGGTTCGAGTCGCAGGTGAGGGAGGATGCCATCGCAACACTACTTGTCAGTGACCGCAAGACTACGCGCTTTCTCCTCTTCGACCCCTTGACAATGCGTTTGGTGGGGTGGATGAATACCGATACCGGTGACTATAGTGTGGTCTCACAGGATATAGTACCCTCGCAGTGCCGCGCGTTGGCTTTTTCCGGGATACATATTCTCAGCGACAAGGTACTTCCCCTGATGGAGGAGTATGTGAGGGAGAAAGGCTTGCCGATAGACAAGGTGAAAGGCACGCGTTTCCCAATAATGAGTTTCTATATGTGGGTGGCTGCAAAGCATCCGGTCTATGGTGTTGTTGCCGAGAATCTCGAGTTTATCGATGTGGGTAAGCTTGATGCGTTAAAATCCGCTGAGGATTTTATACGCATCAATGCTCGATGACACTTGCAGCAAATGGTCACGCGCAGCACAGCCTTTGTTTGTGCCGCGTGGGTTGCGTAAAGCAAGTGTTATCAATGTCGTTTCTTAAAGCCTGCGGAAGAGTTTGTGAAAGCTGAAGGCTTCGACAATGCCTGAAGCATCAGTAAAGCGCGGTTCATGAACCGCGCTTTACTGATGCTTCAGCCCACAAGGTTGGCGAATGGAAACATTCCGTTGTGTTTCTCTTTAAAACAGGAAATCATCTCCTTCTCCTTTTCCCGCGCCTCTTCAAACTCTTTCCAGCAAACAACAAGTTCGTCGGCGTCGGCAAGCTGCCATATATATCTTCCGCCATAGTGCCCGACGTTTTCCTTGCAGCCAAATCTCATATATTGCCTTAATCTGCTGTTGAGGTTATTGGCCTTCCCAATGTAAATGACAGCCTCATTTGCCACCCATTTGCTGTTTAGTCTTTCAATGCTTACGTTTGGGTCTTTGCCTTTGAAGAAACCGCCTGTTCCCGGGTATATGAATTGCGGATGTCCTGCTGCCAGGTATAATATAAGATAAAT
>CALBKR010000280.1 GCA_937896105.1 uncultured Bacteroidales bacterium | reverse complement strand
CTGGGATGGCTTCACCTCCCGTCATCGATAACCAAGGAGCACATTGCCGACATCAATGCCACAGCACAGACACTCCGCGAGAATTGTGAGGTCGTAGTCGTTGCCGGTATCGGCGGCAGCTATCTTGGTGCGCGCGCAGTCATCGAGGCTCTCAGCAACAACTTTGCCGCACTCCTTGGCGACAACGCAAACCCACGCGTAATCTTCGCTGGTCACAACATCAGCGAGGACTATCTCTTTGAGCTCACCGAGTATCTCAAAGGCAAGAAATTCGGTGTAATCAACATCTCTAAATCGGGTACAACAACCGAAACTGCGCTTGCGTTCCGCCTGCTCAAGAAGCAGTGCGAAGAGCAGCGCGGAAAGGAGATGGCAAGCAAGGTTATCGTGGCCATCACCGATGCTGTAAAGGGTGCTGCACGCATCACTGCCGACAAGGAGGGTTACAAGAGCTTCATCATCCCCGACAACGTTGGCGGCCGCTTCTCAGTGCTCACGCCTGTAGGCTTGCTGCCTATCGCGGTTGCAGGTTTCGACATCGAAGCACTTGTTAACGGTGCACGCGATATGGAGAAGAATTGCGCTCCTGAGGTTCCTTTCGAGGAGAACATTGCAGCAATGTATGCAGCGACACGCAACGCTCTTTATGCCGACGGCAAGAAGATAGAAATCCTTGTAAACTACCAGCCTAAACTGCACTTCACATCGGAATGGTGGAAACAGCTATACGGTGAGAGCGAAGGCAAGGAGAACAAGGGTATCTTCCCTGCATCGGTAGATTTCACTACCGACCTTCACTCAATGGGTCAGTGGATACAGGAGGGCGAGCGCACCATCTTCGAGACAGTGCTATCAATTGAGAAGCCCAACAGCTCACTCACCGTTCCAAGTGACGAAGAGAACCTCGACGGTCTCAATTTCCTTGCCGGCAAGCACGTTGACGAGGTCAACAAGATGGCCGAGCTTGGCACACAGCTTGCACACGTCGATGGCGGCGTGCCCAACATACGTATCTCAATACCCGAGCTCAACGCCTACTACATCGGTCAGTTGCTCTATTTCTTTGAGATAGGTTGCGGCATCAGCGGCTACATCCTTGGTGTAAACCCGTTCAACCAGCCCGGTGTCGAGGCATACAAGAAGAATATGTTCGCACTGCTCGACAAACCAGGATACGAGGAGGAGAGCAAAGCAATCCGTGCAAGACTCTGATGGATTACACAAAAGCAATAAATGACTATAAGCAACTGCATGGCCACAGTGCCTTGCAGTTGCGTGCTGTATTGTTCGATATGGACGGCGTGCTGTTCGACTCGATGCCCTACCACGCCGATGCGTTCAACTTCACACGCGAGGACGTATATATGAACGAAGGCCGCACAGGTGCCGACACCATAAATACCGCCAGCCTTGCCCAGTTCGGAAAGCCTGCAAGCGAAGAGCTTATAGACTCGCTGTGCAAAGCCAAATGCCGCATCTTCGACACATATCCGCCCACACCGCGTATGGCATACGCCCTTGAACTGGTACAGAAGGTAAAGACCTGCGGACTAACACCTATGATTGTCACCGGTAGCGGAACACCTACCCTGCTCGACCGTATACAGAGCCATTTCCCGGGGCTGTTCGACGCCAACCATATCGTCAGCAGTTTCAATGTAAAGCGCGGAAAGCCCTACCCCGACCCCTATCTGCTTGCACTTGAGAAAGGAGGTCTTGCCCCAAACGAAGCAATAGTAGTAGAGAACGCCCCACTCGGTGTAAAGGCAGGAGTGGCAGCAGGGCTGTTCACTATCGCCGCCAACACAGGGCCGTTGAAAGACCAGGTACTCACCGATGCCGGCGCAAGCCTGGTATTCCCATCGATTGAAGCACTTTGCAATGAGTGGGAGAGGCTTTTCAATGCCATAATCAGCTAACGATGAAGGCTATTGCCAAGCAAATAAGCGAGGAAATCAGCAGCCACTACTCCGCTGGGGAGGTAGCAGCTATCACACGCACCATTGCGACTGAATTGCTTGGAATACCTCAAAGCACCGTATTCCTAAAAGATGATGTAACACTCACCAAAGAACAGGCAACGCTGCTTGACAACGCAATCAGCCGCCTGGCACAGCACGAACCGATACAATATATACTCGGTTACAGCGATTTCTGCGGACTGCGTTTTGCCGTGACACCGGCTACACTTATACCACGCCCCGAGACAAGCGAGCTTGTCGAATGGATAACAGCTGATACAACCGGCAGTGCAAGTATCCTTGACATTGGTACTGGCAGCGGATGCATAGCCATAAGCCTTGCATCAAAACTCAAAGGCGCAACCGTCACCGCCTGGGACATATCAAGCGAAGCACTTGCAGTTGCACAGCGCAACAACCGGAGCAACGGCACCGGCGTCACATTCTCCCGAGTAGACATATTGAACCATACGCCACAGGGAGAGAAATTCGATATCATAGTGAGCAACCCTCCATACATAAAGGAGCTGGAGAAGGCCGAAATGGAGCCCAACGTACTCGACTGGGAGCCACACACGGCGCTGTTTGTACCCGACAACGACCCGTTGCTATTCTATCGTACGATAGGCACAAAAGGACTCTCTATGCCCACGCCCGGCGGCAGGCTCTACTTTGAGATAAACCGCGCACACGGCGAGGAGACAACAGCAATGCTACGCACGCTCGGATACACAGACATAGAACTGCGCAAGGACATCGCCGGCAACGACAGAATGATAAAAGCTATAAGAAAACACCCCTGCCTGCAAACAGACAGCCCCAGAAACAGTGGAACAATATAAAAGATTATGAAAAAGTCCCTTACACCCGGTGAAGCGCTGAACAAGGCTGCAGCATACTGCACACTCTGCGAGCGTTGCATCAGCGAGGTATGCAACAAACTCACATCGTGGGGTGTGACAGGCGAAGAGCAGCATAGCATCATCGCATGGCTAAAGAAGGAGGGATTCATTGACGAGGCGCGCTACTGCCGTGCCTTTGTAAACGACAAGGTGCGCTTCAACCATTGGGGACGCATAAAGATAGCCGCAGCCCTGCGCGAGAAGCAATTGCCTGGCGAAGCCATCAGCGACGCCATAGAGCAAATCGACAAGGAACAATATCTCGAGAGCCTGACAGCCGTTATCGCCAACAAACGCAAGGAGCTCAAAGGCAAAGAGGACTACCCCACACAGCAGAAACTAAGCCGCGGCTTCGAGTTACCGCTCATACTGCAAACCATCAAGTACAAAGGCGATGAAATGGATTTCTGACCTCATAGACCTCATATTTCCGCGCCACTGCGCAGTGTGTGGCGAGATACTCTCGCGCCAGGAGCGCGACATCTGCGTAGGCTGCCTGTGCAACCTACCCAAGGTAGGCACACACCACAAGCCCGAGATTGAGAAAATTTTTTGGGGAAAGATTGATATCGAACGCGCCACATCGTTCCTCTACTACCGTAAAGGCTCACCCTACAACGCACTGCTGCACAAACTGAAATACCGCAATGCCCCCGAGGTAGGCCGGCGCCTTGCAGCAATGGCTGCAGAAGAGCTGTTCGAAAGCGGCTTCTTCGCCGGCATCACGCTCATTGTACCATTGCCGCTATCCAAGAGAAAGCAACGCAAGAGAGGCTATAACCAGTGCGACTACATTGCCCTTGGGCTATCCGACATTACAGGGATACCCGTTGCAACAAATACTGTAAAACGAACCAAAGCCAACGAGACGCAAACCCACAAGAACCGCGATGAGCGTTGGAAGAACGTAGAGGGCATCTTTGCCGTAACCGACAGCCGGGCGCTCGAAGGGCATCACATACTTCTTGTCGATGACATCCTCACCACAGGCGCCACCCTGTGCAGCTGTGCCACGGCAATTAAGGGCGCCAGTAACTGCAAAGTGAGCATCTTCACCCTTGCCTACACCAATGACAGTATCTGAAAAGCCGTTCCTTATGCGGCTAAAGCACTTTCTGCGCAGCATAATTTGTTTTGACAAATAATATTTATATTTTTGTATGTTGAAGTAATTATACCGCACATAAAAGATAGAACTACTGCAAACAAGGGCGTTATGAATAAAACAGCATCAATATTCACATTCCGTTTCTTCGATTTCGAAAAGAACTGTGTCAGGATAGGTGGAACCGAGACCTACTCACTCAACCTCGCAACCCTTTTCACAAGAATGGGATACGACACCACCGTATATATATCGCTCAACAAGCCCGACAAACTCAACGAATGCACATACCACGGCTTCAAGGTGAAAGAGGTTGCAAAAGGCAAGTCGCACGACGCAGCATTCCAGAAAATATACTCCGGCAATAACGGTGAAGGCATATATATTGTAATGACCGAGGATATGAAGGTCAACTCAAAGGAGAAGCCAAACGTAATAACCATCCAGCACGGAATTATGTGGGACAACCCGGGATGGGCCTATTCAAAGAGATACCAGAAAGGATTCAGGTTTAGTTTCAGGAAGTTCTACCGTTGCCACCGATATATATGCCGCTTCAAAATGGTATCGAATATGGTTTGTGTCGACTACAACTACTATAACTGGTTGCGCACTCTTCACGAGATACCCGACAGAATGCACGTTACAGTCATCCCCAATGCTGCAGCCGAAGCCATCACGCGTGATGAGTTCGAGAAGAAACTTGACGCAATCACCGACCTTAAGAAATCCAAGATTGTCTTTGCACGCAGATTTACACGCTTCAGAGGAGCAGAGATGTTCGCCAATGTAGCTAAGCGCTTGTTGGAGAAATACCCCGGTCTCGACATAACGATCGCAGGTGACGGAGAACTGGAAGGAATGCTGAGAAATACTTTTGAAGGTAAAGGGAATGTACACATAACAAAATACAGCACCGAGGAGAGTCTCGCTTTCCACAAACAGTTCGACATAGCAATCGTGCCCACGATATATTCCGAAGGCACATCACTCTCATTGTGCGAGGCAATGGCCGCTGGCTGTCTGCCAATGTCCAGCCATGTCGGAGGCCTGACCAACATAATCATCGATTCCTACAACGGCAGGCTGTTCTACCCCAGTGAAGAGGCAATGTATAACACCTTCGAAGAGGTTCTGAATATGGATATTGGAGCATATAAGAGAATGTTACGCAACTCCTACGAAACCTGTGTCTCAGCGTTCGTAAAAAACATTTGGGAAGAGAGATGGATAAAATACATAAACTCCTTAGGACTATAAACACAAAAAACAAAAGAAGATAATAACAATATAAAATAAAATGAGCAAGAAAGTATTTGTATCGGGATGTTACGATATGCTCCATTCAGGACACGTTGCATTCTTCAAGGAGGCTGCCACACACGGTGACCTTTACGTAGGTATCGGCTCCGATGCCACCATACGCGAACTAAAAGACCGCAAGACCATCAACACCGAGCAGGAACGCCTGTATATGGTAAAGGCAATACGCTATGTCAAGGACGCCTTTGTCAACAGTGGTAGCGGAATTATGGATTTCGCCGAGGATGTAAAACGCCTCAAGCCCGATATCTTCTTTGTCAACAGCGACGGCTACACTCCCGGCAAGAAAAGGTTCTGCGAGGAGAACGGTATTGAGCTTGTCGTCAGCACCAGAATACCTGAGGCCGGACTCCCTGCACGCTCAACCACTGCACTACGCCAGGAGTGCAAGATTCCCTACCGCATAGACCTTGCCGGCGGATGGCTCGACCAGCCATACGTGAGCAAGCACTACGCCGGTCCGGTGCTCACAATCTGCATCGAGCCAGATTACGATTTCAACAACCGTGGCGGTATGAGCACTTCATCGCGCAAGGCAGCCATAGAGATGTGGCACGTAGACATACCCGAAGGCGACCGCGAGACACTTGCCAAGATGGTGTTCCGATACGAAAACCCTCCCGGCAGCCCCTACAT
>CALBKR010000279.1 GCA_937896105.1 uncultured Bacteroidales bacterium | reverse complement strand
CCGGAACCGGAAACTCATGCAACGCTTAACGGAACTGTTGTATTTGACTTTGCAAACAACGTATGGGGCATTCAGGGTCCTGACCCAGTATCATTCGCCGGTACAAAAACTGCAGGCGAATACACCGACGGTACAAAGACTATTTATATTGACCCAACAGCTAACAATGGCCAGTTCTACTACGAGAACGGTTACTTGCGTATCCAGAAGCCAGGTTCAAAGATTATTCTCCCTGCATTCGGTTTTGCAGTTGAGAAGATTGAGGTTGTCGGTCACTCAAGCGGAACAAGCTATCCAAACGTTGACATGAACGTATATGTTGGCGATAACGCTGTTAGTACAGCATGCATCGGAACTGCTGCAACATCTACATTCGAGATTGCTGCCGAAAACCAGGCTGCCGGCAACATTTACGAGCTTGTTATAGGTTCAAACGCTGGCAACTACTCAAGCATTATGTACATCACATATATTAAGGTATATCCTGCCGAGAACAAGCTCGAGGCTCCGGTAATCGATCTCGCAAGCGGTGTATATGTTGGTGCACAAACAGTGAATGTACACTCTGCAACAGCAGACATCGAAGGTGTTACAAACGTAACATACTACTACACAACTGACGGCAACGAGCCTACTGTAGAGGATGAAGAGACCGATGGTGAAATCACTATCGAGAACAGCTGTACTCTCAAGGTAATCGTTGAGCTTACATACGGTGACAAGACATACGTGAGTGCATCTACTTCGGCTGAGTACATCATCTCTGAGGCTGTTACATACCACAGAGCTGCTGCAGTTGAGAGCGGCAACTACTTCCTCGCGGCAAACGGCCACGTGGCAGCACCTCTTGCAAATGGTGTCCTGCCAGGTGTTGAGACAACAATCGATGGCAACGATTTGACCGAGGCAGCATACTATGCTATCACCTTGGAAGAGACTGCTGAAGGCGGAGCATACTACATTAAGGATGTAAACGGCAACTATATCTACACATCTTCAATGTATGGCGCTTCCGGTCCAAAGCTCAGTTCAAATGGCGCACACATTCCAATGAGCAGTTGGACAATTACTGTTGCCGATGACGAGAACAGCACAGCAACTATCGTAAGCGAGGGGTTGACTCTTGTATATGACACTGTTGCCGGTGCATTCAAGGTTACAGAGTCTGTTTCAAGTGATATGACACTTCCAACACTCTATGGCACAAAGGCAACAGGCATTGAGAATGCAGTAATCAACGGCGAGGCTATCGAAAGCATCTACGACCTCCAGGGCCGCAAGCTTGAGAAGGTAACCAACGGTGGTATCTACATTGTCAATGGCAAAAAGATACTTGTAAAGTAACTTTTTGCTATCGGTGAGCTTTTCAGTGATTAGTCGCACGCAGCACCGGTGCAACTGGTGCCGTGCGGGTCACGAAAGAAAAGCGAGTCCAACGGTAAACTAACAAGAGAGGGCAATCCAAAAGGTTGCCCTCTCTTCGCATAAAAAAGATACTTGTAAAGTAACTTTTTACCGTCGGCGAGCCTTTTAGCGATTGGTCACGCGAAGCACCGCAATAGTGGTGCCGCGTGGGTCGCTGAAAAAAAGGCGAGCCAACGGCAACATAAAATAAATTGGGCTGGGAAATATCCTTGCCCAATTTACATATATAAGGTACTTGTAAAGTAACTTTTTGCTATCGGCGAGCCTTTTAGCGATTGGTCACGCGAAGCACCGCGACAGTGGTGCCGCGTGGGTCGCTGAAAAAAAAGGCGAGCCAACGGTAAACAAACAAGAGAGGGCAATCCAAAAGGTTGCCCTCTCTTCACTTTATATATGGTTAAGCGCCAGCTAACATATTCCATTTTTTTATAAATAATTCCCCACACGACAAGTTATGTCGCGTTGTCGCATTACATTTGCCATAGAAAAAGACATTCAGCTATGAAAAGCATAATATTATTAAGCAGATACCTCATTATAATAAGCAAATTGCAAAAAGAGAAGGAGCACTACGTAAACGCAGCAGAACTCTTGGCATTTGTAAACAAAGAAATAAGACTTCGCGGTGAGGCGGGTATTAGCCTCAGGACATTGGAGAGGGATATACAAGACATTGAAGAACTGGGATTTCACATAGACTACAAACGCAACTATGGATACCGTATCGAGAACAGATACCCTAATGCCCTTGGCAACACAGAGCAGATGCTGCTGAACTTTGACCTGCTCAACGCAATGAACAGCGACAGCATTGGGCGCCAATACATACTGCCGGAACATCACAGACCTATGAGAAGCGAACAAATCCCGCAATTGATTGATGCCATACGCAACAACTTCATCGTTGAATTCAACTATATGAACTTCAGGCAAGGAGATGAGGTTAAGCACGTGAAAGCAGAGCCCCATTTCCTGAAGGAATCGAACCAGCGATGGTATCTCCTGGCAAAAGAGAGCGGAATACTTAAAACATACGCTATTGACCGCATATACAGGATTGAGACATTGGAAGACGAGAAATTCGAACGCGACAAAAGCATAGATATCGACGGGTTGTTCAAGGATTGCTTCGGTATTTGGCGACAAGAAAAAATCCCGGTAGAAGAGATTGAACTCTCATACAGCAGCCTGGACGGAAAGTTTATAAAGACGCTCCCTTTGCACCACTCGCAACGCATAATACGTGACACCGATGAAGAGTTCCGCATTGCTCTTAGGCTACGTATAACAAACGATTTCGTAATGGAACTTCTCTCGCGCAGTAGCTCGCTGACAGTCATCAAGCCACAACATTTGCGAGAGAGAGTTTATAAAATATTTGAAGAGGCAGCTAAAAGGAATTCATAAACAATACAACTATGGAACAGATTAAAGAGACACTACAGGAATTAAAAGAGAATGGTTTTAAAGGTTTTGTAAAGGTTGGGGAGTTGAAACGAGACTACCGGAACAGAGAAATCCACAATCGCGTACAGTTGCCCTGCACGTTTCCTGTGGAGCAAGAGGTGATGCTGCGACTCAGGAAGCCATTCGAAAACTGGCATTTTCTCTTGGCTGTGAGATTACCGAAACACCTTATTCAGGTGACCGTTCACCTTGCTGTGGCTATGGCGGACTGACAGCTTACTCCAACAGAGAAGTTGCAAAAAAAATGA
>CALBKR010000278.1 GCA_937896105.1 uncultured Bacteroidales bacterium | reverse complement strand
AGGTCTGTTTGGCACATGGGGAGACTTGATTGAGTCACTGATGAAACGTGAGATGGGTATTAAGGACTCCGGAAAGATCCTGCCCGGACACGGCGGAATGCTCGACCGTTTTGACAGCACATTGCTTGCGACACCGAGCGTTATCGCCTATTTAGCGCTTGTGGGAATTATTTAAGAATGAGACCATTTTCTCGGCAGCACGTTGCGAAGCGCCCGGTTTGCCAAGAATTTCCATCATACGGCTATACTCCTTGAGCATAGCCGTTCTTTCTTTACTGTCCACAGGAAGCAGCTTGCCAAGCTCCTGCTTCACGTTATGCAGTTTCATATCGGCTGCCACAAGTTCACGCACCACCTCCCTATCGGCAATGAGATTTACAAGCGATACATACTTGACCTTGAGGAAATGCTTTTTCAGCCACGAATATATACGCGCCAACGGCGTTGCATAGCAAACGACCTGAGGCACATTGAATAGCGCGGATTCAAGTGTGGCCGTGCCCGAAGTGACAAGTGCAGCGTGTGAATTGTTGAGGATATCGTATGTACGGCCAAAGACAATCTTGGCACCTGCATCAAGATACGGAGCATAGAACTCCTTGTCAATACCGGGAGCGCCGGCTATAACAGGCTGATAACCGGGATACTCCTTCATAGCCTCAATCATCACGGGAAGATTAGCCTTTATCTCCTGTTTGCGGCTACCGGCCAGCAGCGCCACGATAGGCTTGTCGCATTCTGCTCCAGGAATTCGGCTCTCGGTACAGCCTTTTCGCGTTTGAAGGCATCAACGGCATCGACGCAAGGATTGCCTACATAATTTATCCTGTAGTTGTGTTTCTTCTCGAAGAAATCGATTTCAAACGGCAATATCGAGAAGAGTTCATCGACATCGCGCTTGATATTCTTTATGCGGTGCTCCTTCCAGGCCCATATTTTTGGGGATATATAATAGTACACAGGAATTTTTGTATTCTTGTGTATATGCTTGGCTATCGAGAGGTTGAAACCGGGATAGTCGACAAGAATCAAAGCATCGGGAGCCCACTGCTCGACATCCTTCTTGCAGAAACTCATATTCGTGAATATCGTCCTCAAGTGCATAAGCACAGGGATAAAGCCCATATATGCAAGCTCACGATAATGCTTCACACGGGTTCCGCCGACAACAGACATAAGGTCACCGCCGAAAAAACGGAACTCGGCCTCCTTATCGACCGCCTTTATCGATTTCATAAGGTTCGAGGCGTGCAGGTCACCCGAGGCCTCACCTACTATAAGATAGTATTTCATACTGCTGCGATTTCTGTTTACAAAACAATCAAAAGCCCCATCCCTGCATATCCTGCAGCAAACGGTAATCGGTAAAATCTATTGTCGTTGGTGTTATTGCCACATAGTTGTTGTCGAGAGCGACACGGTCGGCCGACGGGTCATTCTCTTCAAGAGCGAACTCGCCTGTGAGCCACCACCACTCGCCGCCGCGCGGATGTTGGTGCGACCCCCACTCATTGACCCAACGCCCCATAGCCTGGCGGCACACCTTGACACCGGCATAGGAGGGGCTGTCCGGGAAATTGACATTCAGGCAACTGCCTTTCGGCAAGCCACGCTCGAGCACCATTGCCACTACTTTACGTATAACATCATAGGTAGGAGTGAAATCGGCATCGGGGTCGTGCGAGCATAGCGAAAAAGCCACCGACGGGATACCCTTCATACACCCTTCGAGCACAATACCCATTGTGCCCGAGTAGTGCGCATTGACCGCTGAATTGTCTCCGTGGTTTATGCCGCCGACTACAAGATCGGGAAGACGGTCGAGCACGCAGTGGCAAGCTATCTTCACGCAATCGCAAGGAGTCCCTGTGCAGGAATAGACTTTAAGCCCCGGCTCCTCGGAAACAAGTCCGACCTTTACAGGCACCTCACTGGTTATTGCACACCCTTTTCCCGAACGGCCTGTATGTGGCGCAACGACCACGACATCACCAAACTCCATCAACACACGAGCAAGAGAATTTATCCCCTTGGCGCGGTAACCGTCATCATTAGAAACCAATATAAGCGGCCTTTCATTCATAATAGCATAATTTTGACTTTCACGATGCGAATATAATAAAATTTTGCCTATTTTGCATCGATTTCCTATATTTGCAAATATTAAAGAAAAAACTCTTTTACGATGAAAAAGCCAATACTCACCCTGCTTGCTCTATTAGCAATAGTCTTGTCAGCCGGAGCGCAGTCAATTACAATTTTCCCGCGACCACAGGAAATTCACTGGGGCGAAGAGAAAGCTTTCGACAACAGTGCAAGTTACACAATTACAGGAGAAGCTGATGCTGATGCAGATGCCATAGCTCTATTCAAGAAGAATTTCGGCACAGAAGGCGGAACTGTAGAACTCGTTATCGGAGAGCGTGGCGATGCTGCGGTTTCAGAATATGAGAGTCTCATCCCCGAGAAGGCCGAAGGTTACTACCTGCAGGTGAGCAACAACAAAGTCGTCATTGCCGGCAACGATGACTCGGGAACATTCTATGGCGTACAGAGTTTCATTCAGATAGCCTCACAGCCCGACATTATGGCTGTAACAATAACCGATTACCCCAGTGTTCCACAGCGCGGACTGGTAGAGGGCTACTACGGAAACCCTTACAGTGAAGCCGACCGTATGGGACTGTTTGAATTCTTCGGACGAACGAAAATGAATGTATATATCTACGGACCGAAGGATGATGCATACCACAAGAGCCGGTGGCGCGAGAACTACCCTGCCGACCAGGCAGCAAAGATTACTGAATATGTCAATGCAGCCAAGGCAAACAAGGTAGAGTTCGTATGGGCCATCCACCCCGGCGAGGACATACAATGGAATGACACTGACAGGCTCAACATCGTAAACAAACTGAAATTTATGTATGGACTTGGCGTCCGTACATTTGCTGTATTCTTTGATGATGTCTGGGGTGGCGAGGGTACACGTGGCGACAAACAGGCCGAACTGATGAACTACATCACCGACGAGCTTGCAAAAGCGTATTCCGATGTAAATCCGTGCATCATATGCCCCACACAATACAACCGTGGCTGGAGCAACGGAGACTACCTCACTACATTAGGCACGACAATGAACAAGGATATCAGGATAATGTGGACAGGAAACTCAGTTGTCGATATGATAAACAAGAGCGATATGCAGTGGATAAATGACCGGATAAGCCGCAAGGCATACATCTGGCTCAACTACCCTGTCACCGACTACTGTATCAACCACCTTCTGATGGGGCCTACATACGGCAACGACCTTGACATTGCCGATATGCTGTCGGGCTTCACAGCGAACCCTATGGAGTATGCCGAAGCATCAAAACTCTCACTCTTCAGCATAGCCGACTACAATTGGAATATGCCTGCATACGATGCCGATGCTTCTTGGGAAGCCGCCATCGAGTATCTAATGCCCGAGAGCACTGCTGAGTTCCGTTTCTTCTGCGAGAACAATGTCGATTTGGGCTCTACCGTCCACGGACTGCGCCGCACCAACGAATCTCCCGATTTTGTAACAGCCAAAGAGCGCTTTGAGGAGAATATGCGTGAAGGGGCAAGACAGGCCGCTTATGATGCTGTTGCCGAGCAGTTCGAGATGTTCGTACACACAGCAAAGACCCTTGGCGAAACAGACGAAGCTCCGGCACTGACCGCAGAGATTGAACCTTGGATAAAGTGCTTCGAATATACAGGATTACGCGGCGTATCACTTGTAGAGATGAATAACGCCCTGCTTGCCGAGGAGCCGGACAGCTTCATAAACAGCTATCTGCGTTATCAGGAGTTCACCGATGCACAAGCAGCACTACGCTCACGCGATTTCAGCGGCTCACTCAAGGTCGCAAGCCCGGTCGTTGCTACAGTGTATGTCGAACCTTTCATCAAGGAGCAGTTAGGAGAGCTTGTCGCAACATACAAGGAGAGCTATGACCACCGCACCGATGTATTCCCGGCACAGGTTATAGAGAACGGAACATACTACATAATGCACAACGGCAGATACCTGACAAATATTCCGATATTCACACTTGACTGTACCAAAACGATTGACGGAAGGCTGAAAGAGCTTACCGA
>CALBKR010000277.1 GCA_937896105.1 uncultured Bacteroidales bacterium | reverse complement strand
CCACCATCGAGGAGCTGCACCCTGCAATTTTCAACTGGCTCGATGTACTTGACCAGACAGTGTGGATAATACTGATACTTGTCATCTGCATTGCAGCCTTCACAACAATATCGGGGCTATTCATCCTGATACTCGAAAAGAGCAATTTCATAGGCATAATGAAAGCTATCGGCGCCAGCAACGGCTCTATAAGGAAAACGTTCATCTACTACGCAGCCTTGATAGTCTCTAAAGGAATGCTCATTGGCAATGCAATCGCAATAGGACTCTGCTTCATACAGCAGCAGACCGGAATCATAGCCATTGACCCCGAAATGTATTATATGGAAAGCGTACCGATAGAGTTCAGTTGGTTGCTTGTACCGATGAACATTGCCATGTTCGTAATCTCGGTAGCTATACTGGTAATACCGTCAATGCTCATTTCGAAAATCGAGCCTACAAAAGCAATTAAATTCGAATAAAAAAATCTCCCGAAGGAGATTTTTTTTATGCAATATCCGTCGACAATACAGGCTTAGGCAATTCGCGACAATTATACCCGAAGGACATCGCCTCGCCATAGGCTCCGGCCGACCTCATCACAAGCAGGTCGCCACGCTCCGTAGCAGGCATCTTGCGGTCACGGCAGAAGACATCGGACGATTCGCATACCGGCCCCACGACATCATACACCTCATCGGGTTTATCCGATGTAATATTCTCTATGCGATGGTAGGCGTCGTACAGCGCCGGGCGTATAAGGTCATTCATTCCGGCATCGACAATCACAAACTGCTTGCATATACCACGTTTCACATATGTAGCACGTGTAACAAGCCCGCCACATTGCGCCACAATGCTGCGTCCGAGTTCAAAATGCACCTGTTGACCGGGATGCAGTTTAAGATTGTTGGCATATGTCGCAAAATAGAGGTCGAAATCGGGAATAGGATACCTGTCGGGAGCGTCATAACGTATGCCGAGCCCACCGCCCACATTGATATGCGGCAGCACAAGGCCACGTGTTTCGAACAACAGTTCCTGAAGTTCGTTTATCCTGCCACAGAGTGTTATGAAATCATCCATAACAAGAATCTGCGAACCTATATGGAAATGCAGACCTACCAATTTGATATGCTCCAACCCCTCTATAATATCGATAACCTCGTCGAGCAGTTCATAGTTTATACCGAACTTGTTCTCGGCAAGACCGGTCGTGATGTTGCTATGCGTGTGGGCACCCACGTTGGGATTAATTCTCAACGCCACCTGCGCCACCACTCCACGCTCGGCCGCCAAAGCCTCTATCGCCTCGAGCTCGGGCACCGACTCGGCATTGAAGCAGAAGATACCGGCATCAAGCGCCAAGGCAATCTCCTTATCGGTCTTGCCGACACCG
Source organism: uncultured Bacteroidales bacterium (assembly GCA_937896105.1). The sequence goes on along the minus strand of CALBKR010000277.1, from coordinate 366 downwards.
GCAAAGACAATCTTCGACGCAGGCACGCCGGCTGCAAGTGCTGCCGCTACCTCACCGCCGCTCACACAATCGGCACCAAGACCGGCCTTGGCTATAATCTCAAGCAAGCGCGGATTATAGTTTGCCTTTATCGCATAGTGCACGTGGAAATTGCCGTAACGGGCAGCCTCATCGCGCACCGCAGCCAGAGTCCTCTCGAGCAGTTCTACATCGTAGTAGTAGAAAGGGGTGTCAAGCCCACGGAATTTTTCTACAGGGAATTTCATCTCTATACTTATTTGCCGGAACCGAATATAGAGGCACTCAAAGAACGCAGTGCCCTCACTTTATCTTCCTCGCGCACAAGGAACGATATGTTGTAGTTGC
>CALBKR010000276.1 GCA_937896105.1 uncultured Bacteroidales bacterium | reverse complement strand
TGTTGCTTCTTTCTCAAAGTTTGCAACAAGGCTCAGTGCCTCGCTCACAGTAACTGTGTATGGGTTGTCGGTGCTTACAACATCGCTGTTTCTTGCCTCGGCTGTTCTTGCCGCTGCGCTTGCTGCGGCAGCAGGTCTTGTCCAGTTGACAAAACGGTAACCGGCAGCAGGTATAGCCTGAATAGTAACATTGCCCTTTGGAACGAATTTGTGGCTTACAAGCTCATCCAAAATCTTAACACTACCGGGAACAATATCGTTAACCGCAGGAACGGTCAATGTAATCTCGGTATAGCTGTCTTTAACGGTCTGCACCTCTTCGGCCTTTGTATTGAGGCTGTTGAGTGGCATTGATGCAAGAGCGTCGATGTCAATGTTGCTGATAGCGTCGTTCTCGGTGTATTTGCCATCACCGGCACCGAAGTTGTTGATGTCTGCAAGCAACTTTTCATAGATTGTCCAGTAATCGGGCGACTCAACAATCTTTGCCCAAGCACCGTGGTGACCGTTACCTGTGTAGTTTGTTGCATCGGCATAGCCGGCCGATGTATTACATACATAACCTGTTGTACCATTATACACGGATGTTATCGCAAAGTCACCTTTGTAGGTAGTACCTGTGTTTTTTGTTAAGGTGAATGCTGTTGCATTAGTCTCGTCGGTGAAGATGACATTGCTTGCATTGCCACTGCTTACAACGCCATTAACTGCCATAAACTTGCCGGTCAACTTGTTCTTGAACTTGAATGTAAAGCTGTTGTTGACATTATATACAGCCCAACCGAGTTTGTCGGCATAGTTATATGTGTTGTACTGGCTGTTACCGTAATGAACCTTCTCGGTAATTTTGGCAACAATTGTTGCATCGTCTGCATTTGCCATCATATAAATGGGGTAGAACTCACCTTCACTCGTACCGTTTGACGGCCAGTAAATATTGTGCCATACAGTTGTGTTGGCGTTACTTACCTTGAATGGCAATGTAACGGTGTTGGTGTATGTGTTGTCGGCTATAGCTCCTGTAGTACCCAATGTGATGAATGGGTATGTTGTTGTCAGGTAGCTTTCTACTGCAGCTACATCGCCCGGGATGTAGTCGAGTGTCTCGCGGTATTCATTATCCTGTGCATCGGTCAACACAATGCTGAATTCAGTTGGTACATATTCAACATCGGCATTGGGGTTGAGGAAATTGTCGTTGGTAATCTCCTCAATTGTCAATGGAACACATACCATTGAGTAACCCTTTGTGTAGTCGTCGCCGTAGCAAGGTGCTTCCTCAAAGAAGAGTGCTATCTCGCCGTTTGCCTGCAAGCACATTGTGCTGTATGCGCTGAGTTGGGTACTTACCTGCTTACCCATTGTCCAGTCGCTTGCAATTGTAGCTGATGTATATGTCTCGTCGGCACTTACTTCCTTG
>CALBKR010000275.1 GCA_937896105.1 uncultured Bacteroidales bacterium | reverse complement strand
GCGTAGTGTGGTTTTTGTCACACCGCGCGGGTTGCGATAGAGCAAAACGAGTCAAATGGGGCAATCTTTGGGAATAAAAACAAATTTCTCATTTGTTAATAAAGTTTAGGTTACGGGGCAGATTCTTTTAAGAGTCTGCCCTATTTTTCTACCGAAAACCACAAATTTCAATGCATTTTCAACCACGGAATAAGATTTTTTAAAATATATTACTATATTTACAAAAACTTTTACCAACAAGTATTATGAAAAAACTCTACCTAACTATTCTATCACTGTTTGCTATGACAGTACAACCAATTCTGGCGGTATCCGGCATCGGGCTCAAGTTCAACCGCACGGGCACCGAACCATCATCGGTAACCGTCACGGTTGTCGATGAGAACGGAACAGCGATTAATGGTGCAACAGCCACGGTTGCCACATCGCACAGTTTCAAAGCTACGAGCAACGCCGTTACCGGTGCAATTCTTTGCCCCGACATCAATGCAAACACAAACCCCACCATTGACCTTACGTTCAGCATCAATGGCGTGCCTTCAGGCTTCACATTCGACAAGATAGGCCTTGACATTCACGCGCTCAATGGCGGCAGCAACTACCAGGAACCTAACGATGGCGTTACCCGCCAGTGGAACATTGCTACAACCGTGAACGACGCCCAATTCGGGTCATTGGACGACATTGACATTGCCGCCGGTGTCGGTTCAAGCGGCAACGTACACAAAGTTTGGGACATCACCGGTGCAACAGTAAACACCGACGGCACAGTCACCGTAAAGTTGAGAATAACCAAGGGTACAACCAACAGCGGTTGTTTCTTCGGCCTTAGCGAGGTTCAGCTGAGCACCGACGGCGAAGAACCCACGCCCGAACCAGAGCCCGAGCCCGAACCCGAGCCAACCCCTGACGGAGACTACAAGGTTTACTACATATCGTGGAAGAACACGGGCGCAAACTATATTACCGAGGAGAGCGACTACAGGATGACAGTGCAGTCAAAAGACAACACAAAAGCACAGTTCTGGATGTTCATCCCGACAGAGAATGAGAACTGCTACTACATAAAGAACACTGCCACAGGACGTTATATGGGCAGCTGCAACCTCACCCCCTCATCTGCTTCAAAGATTTCGACAAGCACGGCACCCGTGGAGTACTATGTAGGAACAAGCAGTGTAAAGAGCGGCTTGAGCTATTTGAGTTCTACCGACTGTGCAAACCACAGCAGCGAGAGTTCCGGTCCACGTGCATTGAACAAGGACGGTGCATCAAGTTATGTCATAACTTGGGTAACACGCCAAAACGGGACATACGACGATGGTTCATACTGGAAGCTGGTTGAGACCGAGGACCTCTACGAGATACGGCCATTCGAAGGGAGCGAGGCTATCGGCAAGATTGGTGCAAGCTACTATGTAGAGAGCGCAAGCGGCAAAAACCTGACCATCACCGACGGACGCCCGGCTCTTGCCACACCCGACAGCTTTGACGAGAACCAGGAGTGGTATTTCGCAGGCACTGGCAACGCCACAGGATGGCAGATTGCATCGGCCTCGGAGCCTGCCATTGTTGTAGGCATTACCGATGGAAACATCACCATAGGCGAGGGTCTCACAACAAGATGGAAGGTAAATGCAAGCAAAGAGAAAGACGGCTATTTCTACTTTACAAGTGGAGAAACTACCCTTGAAATCGAAGGCGAGAGCCTGTTCCGTTTCACACGCCTGCGCAGTGCCTACGCACGCAAATTGCAGATATACAATAACCCCTGCGGCACAGTGGGCACAAACTATGTCACCAAGTTCGAGCTACGCGGCGAGGCTGCACTCAGCAACATCATCTATGAGGCACAGAGCAAGCCAAGCACCTGGCACGTGGTATATGCACAGGACAAGGCCGAGGTAGCACAGGGCGGCACATTCAACCTCGATGTAACACTCAAGAACCTCGCCGGCAGCGGCCTTGTTGTTGCAGCGCATTTCGACTGGAACGGCGATGGCATATTCGAGACCGAGGTGCCCTTGACAAAGGATAGCGACAAGGCTACTGCCAAGGTCACAGTACCCGAATGGGCAACAATGGAGCAGACACGTATGCGCCTGCGCGTGAACAGCAACGGACTTGACCTTGCCGAGGACGAGGTACAGGGCTTTATCTACGATTTCCACATAAAGGTTGTTGAGCCACAGGATGCACGCACCGTAACAGTAGGCGTGAACTCCTGGGAGCGCGGCAAGGCAGAACTCTCCGAGGTTGCCGGAAGCTATGCCTACGGCACAACCCTCACAGCCAAGGCTACCGCATACGGCAACGGAGCATTCGTCTGCTGGAAAGAGGAGGGCGTCGTCGTGTCGACAAGCGCCGAGTACACCTTCACAGTTGACCACAACGTGAAACTGGTTGCATACTTTGCCCCCAACACCAACGAAGAGAGCTACCCCACCGGCATTGCCGATGTTGAGGATGCAGACAATATAACCATCAAACAGCAGGGCAACAGCATTGTTGCCACAAGCAATGTTGCAAGCCTTGAGCTCTACACCGTGAACGCGGCACTCGTTGCACGTGCCGATGGCAACACCATCGCCACAAACGGCTTGGCTGAAGGAGTGTACATAGTACGCGCCACAGCCGAAAGTGGTTACAGGAATGTGAAAATTTACATCAAAAAGTAAAAAATACGTATTGACAAACAGAGTCCTGTCATTCTGAGCAGAGCGAAGAATCTCTATCAAATATCCTTGAGATTTTTCACTACGTTCAAAATGACATAAGAACGAGAGCTTTCACATTCGTTCAAGATGACAATATTAAAAATATTAGAACGAGATTTTTCACTACGTTCAAAATGACATTAGAAAATAAAAAAAGAATACAAGATATGGACAACAGCAAATTGTTACTTTTCGGTTGCGGACTGCTCGCATCGGCGGCGGTACAGGCACAGGAGGCAAAGAAGCCGAACATCATATACATTATGTGCGATGATATGGGATATGCCGACCTCGGCTGTTATGGCCAGCAGTACATCAGCACCCCAAACCTCGACCGTATGGCAGCCGAGGGTATGCGCTTTACACAGGCATACGCAGGCAGCCCCGTGAGTGCACCGTCACGCGCCTGCTTTATGACAGGACAGCACACAGGCCACACAAAGGTGCGCGGAAACAAGGAGTACCGCATCGGCTCAATCTACTATGGCAACAACCAGGATCCCACACAAACAGGACAGGAACCATACGACCCCGACCACATTATTCTTCCCGAGATTATGAAGGACAACGGCTACACAACCGGTATGTTCGGCAAGTGGGCAGGCGGTTACGAAGGCTCGGAATCGACCCCCGACAAGCGCGGAATCGACCGTTACTATGGCTTTATGTGCCAGTTCCAGGCACACCTGTACTACCCCAATTTCCTGAACTCTTATGACAGGGAGGCCGGTGACACCGAGGTGAGACGTGAGATTCTGCAGAACAATATCAACTATGCAATGCACGGCGAAGACTACAAGAACCGCCGCGACTACTCGGCCGACCTCATTCACCGGGAGGCTATGGAGTGGATAGACAAGCAGACCGGCGAGCAACCTTTCTTCGGAATATTCACCTACACACTGCCGCACGCAGAGCTTGCACAGCCCAACGACTCAATTCTGCAGGCATACCAAGGCGCATTCTGCCAGGAGAAGAGCTATGGCGGTGATGCCGGTTCGCGCTATAACCCCACAAACATCGCACACCAGCAGTTCGCTGCTATGGTGACACGCCTCGACGCTTATGTGGGCGAGGTACTTGCAAAATTGGAGGAGAAGGGATTTGCCGACAACACACTTGTTATCTTCACCAGCGACAACGGCCCCCACACCGAAGGCGGCGGCGACCCCGACTACTTCAACACCGAGAAACT
>CALBKR010000274.1 GCA_937896105.1 uncultured Bacteroidales bacterium | reverse complement strand
TCTATTCCGATGACTTCGGCCGCACATGGCAGGCTCTCGGCGGTGCATCGGCTCTCCCCGCTCCCGGTGGCGATGAGCCCAAGTGCGAGGAGATGCCCGACGGTCGAGTAATACTCTCGAGCCGTGTCGGTGGCGGTCGCATTTACAACATTTACACCTATAGCAACACAATGACAGGTGAGGGTAGCTGGAGTACAGATGTGAAGAGTACATTCGCAGGCTCAGGCCTTACCCCGGGCGGAAACTCCACCAACGGCGAAATCCTTGTTGTTCCCGTTAAGCGCAACAGCGACCAAAAAGAGATGTACCTCGCCCTTCAGTCATTGCCTACGGGTAGCGGCCGTACAAACGTGGGTATCTTCTACAAGGAACTTACTGACTTGAGTGACCTTAACACTGTAGCTAACTTCGCAACAGACTGGAACGGATACTATCAGGTGAGCAATACAGCTTCGGCATACAGCTCAATGGATTTGCAGTCCGATGACAGAATAGGTTTCATCTACGAAGAGACACTGACAGGTTTCGGCAAGCGCAATAACCCTGTCTCTACAAGTTTCCCTACAGGAGCAGGCCAGCATAACTTCGACGGCTTCGACAATATTTACGTTGCATATGACCTTGAGTATATCACAGGTGGTGCATACAGCATCAAGCGTGATGTCAACCGTGGTGCATTCGTCAAGGAGTACTTTAAAGCGTTGGCGGCTGATACCGAAATCGAAAATGCAGATCTCAATGCTGCTATCGAGGCTCTTGGCGAGAACCCCACGACTGCCGAGATTGATGCAATCTATGCTTTGCTTGCAGGCACAGCTCCTGCCGACAAATGGGACGGCAAGGTACTTACATTTACCAACGTGCAGCAGAACGGCACAGAGTATGTTCTTTATGTCGATGACAGCAATGTGCTAAGCATTGCCACGGCATCTGCCGATGCTGTAGGCAAGGCTGCTCAGTTTACTTGCAAGAAGGAGGCAAGCGGAAAGTACAGTTTTTTTAATGAGAAGGCACAGCGATATATGATATGGCGTGCCGGAGCAAACTACGGCTACAACAACAATGCCGGAACTCTCGATACCTATAACGCAACATACTGCGACTGGAGCATAAACCAGGGCAGCAGTGTTGATGATACCTATTATATAGTGGGCAAGCGCAGCAACGGTACAGCTGACGGCGCAATAATCATTATGGCTGCCGGTACATTTGACAGTTGGGGCAACAGCGAGGGCTATAGCGGTAACTACAGTAACCTCTTCCGCATTGGGGTAGTGGATGCTGCGACCGGAATTGGCGAGATAACAGATAACAGAGTACAGAGTACAGGTGTTTATGACCTGCAAGGCCGCAAGGTTGAGAACCCTGCAAAGGGTATATATATCATTGATGGTAAAAAGGTATTGGTCAAGTAATTGAACAATAGCTCGACGATGCCGCCAGCAATTAGTCACGCGTAGCAAAACTCTCCCGCTTTTTAAAGAGGGAGTACCCGAAGGGGGAGGGAGTTTATATGGCACCGCGTGGGTTGCGGTTAGGCGGCGTTGTCAAGGTTTTAGCGAAGTAAATTTAATAGAAATCGAATGGCTGCCGTGCGGCAGCCATTCGATTTTGTTGTTCTTCTCATCCCGGCGGCACAAAGTGTAATAATATTTGTGCCAAACGCTGCCAGTAAAATGGTAAAAATATCCCGTACATCATTAGAAGAACCAAAGTGAACTGATTGTGTTCGATTAGTTTATTTTACCTTTGAGAAAATTTTTAAACACATTTTGTTTTTCTAAAATCAATTAACTATGAAAAAGTTTGTTTTAACAGTTGTTGCTTTTGTGTCGTTCTCAACAGTTTCTATGGCACAGAGTTTTTTGGATTATGAGAGCCAGGCCAATGCATATGCTGAGCAGATGGAGCGTAATGCCAATGCTTATGCTGAGGAGATGGAGAGCAATGCCAATGCTTATGCCGAGGAGATGGAGCGCAATGCTTATAAGAATGCAGCCAAGATGATGTATGATGCAGAGGGCGCTGCAGAGGATATGTATGAGCAGGCTGAGGAGATGTCTAACAAAATGTACAGAGATGCAGAGAGAATGTCCGAGGATATGTATGGCGAGGCTGAGGAGATGGCCGAGGAGATGGAACGCAATGCTTACAAGAACGCAGCCAAGATGATGTATGATGCAGAGGGTGCTGCTGAGGATATGTATGAACAGGCTGAGGAGATGGCCGAGGAGATGGAGCGCAATGCTTACAAGAATGCAGCCAAGATGATGTATGATGCAGAGGGTGCTGCTGAGGATATGTATGAGCAGGCTGAACGCGCTGCCGACCAGATGTACGAAAATGCAGAAAAAGCTGCTAACCAGATGATGGAGGATGCTTACGATTTCAGTTGGTAAATTGTAGCTTTTTATTCACGCCTCATACAAGAGAAGGAGACTTTTGGGTCTCCTTCTCTTGTATTTGTCATTTATACGCTTGACCTGTCGCTACGCAAATTGTCGATTTTTACTTTTCGTTCAATAGTTTACGAAAAGTAAAAAATCTCCTTTGGCGTGGATGGTGAACTGTTCGCCGGTGCACTCGTTGAGTGTGCCTTGCCACCAGTTGGTGAAGTCGTAGATGGGGTAGAGCAGTCCTTCGGAACTTAGTTCCTTTGCCGTTATGGCAAATATTGACACTTGCTGTCCTTTGCGGCATTTGAGTGTGGTGTCGCCGTTGCAGGGAATGAACACGCCGTGGTCGGTGAACGAGCGCACCTGCGCTCCGGCGCGGGCGTACTCTATGAGCAGGCTGATGTTGCCTATGGTGTGGTCCTCGCGCCGGCCTGTGGCGCCCACAATGGCTATGCGCCTCTTGCCTTGCTCCAGCAGAAAGCACACGGCCTTTGTCTGGTCGTTTGTCTCCTGTTCGGTGACGATGTGCAGCAGTGCCGAGTACTTTGCACGGTTGCTTGCGCTTATGGAGTCGCCGTCGCCCACAATGGCATCGGGTACACGCCCTGTGGCTATGTAGCGGTCGGCGGCACCGTCGCAGCAAACTGTATATGGCGCGTTGTGCAGCACCTCAAGCGGTTGCTGTGCTGTGGGGTACTCACCGCCGGCAAGCACTACGGCATCGAACTGTATGTCGTTTATATCAATCATTCTGCATCAATCTTTTCCATTTTTGATAGCCAAAGATAGCAATTATTGCATAAACGGCATATAGCACTGCGGTGAAATATAGGCCTTTATAAACGTAGAGCACGCTGCTTGCGACATCGACGATGCACCACACCCACCACTGCTCGATGTATTTGCGGGCAAGCATCCACATTCCTACTATGCTGAGCGCTGTGGTAAATGAGTCGGCCCAGGGGACTGTGCTGTCGGTGTGCTCGATGAGCAGCCAGGCAATGAACAGTTGGGTGGCAACGTATGCTGCGGTAACTTTTGCCCAAGCACTGCGCGGTGTGTGGCTGATGCGAAGTTCGCCGTTTGGCTTCTCCCTGCCAAAGAGGGAGAAGCCGGTTTTCCAGGCCATCCAACCGTAAAGCGCAATGACAAGGTAGTAGATGTTTATTCCAAAGTCGGCATACAAGCCTGCGTCGTAGTAGACGAATATGTATATCGCTGGCATTATTATGCCGGCTATCCACAGATAGATGCTTGCGCGGTACTCCAACCACAGATAGATGATTCCTGTTATTACTCCTAAAATTTCAAGCATAAGGTTTTGTTAAAAAAGGCTCTAAGGGGAAACGTTATAATTCAATGTTCACGTGGCCTATTGCGTTTATGCCGGCTTGGGCGGCGTAGCCTGCATAGTTGTAGCGCTGCTTCTGGCCGTTGCTGTCGGTGTAGTAGCCGCTGCCGGCATAGCCGTTGTTCTCATACTCTTCGTTGAAGATGTTGTATATGGTCACTCCGGCGGTGATGCTCTTTACGCCTTTGAATTTGAAGGTGTATGCGAGGCGCAGGTTGCTCACAAAATAGGCGTCGAGGATGTGGTCGCTCTGGTCGGCATTGCTCATATATTGCTTGCCGATGTATTGCGACTGCAGCGTGGCCTCGAACCCGTAGCCGCTGTAGGAGAAGCTGTTGTTCGCTATAATTGAGGGCGAGAAGGCGATGTGTGTGTCGCCGTGGTTGATTTCCCAACGCTCGTATGTGTTGTCGTCGTATAGCACCTCGGTAAAGTCCTTTATGCGGTTGCGGCTGAAGGTGGCATTGGCATCCCAACTGAATCCGCAGGGCAGTGTGAGCCCTGCCATCAGCTCGATACCGGCACGGTAGCTCACCGGTATGTTGGCGGCAAGAGGCTCGCCAATCTCGTTGAGCTCGCCGGTGAGCACCAACTGGTTCTTGTAGTCCATATAATAGAGGTTCGCGCCTGCGTGCAGTATCCTGTTTGCAAATGTGTACCCCAGTTCGTAGTCGATGAGCCGTTCGGCTACGGGGTGTTCGTGCAGCTTGCCGTCGGTGTAGTTGTTGCGTGTGGGCTCCTTGTGTGCCATACTTGCCGATGCGAAGAGCCTGTTGTGGCGGCCTATCTGCCACGAGAGGCCTGCCTTGGGGTTGAAAAAGTGGAATTTCTCGTCTATGTCGAGCTGTTGCAGTGCGCCGGCTGCGCTGTTCCACTTGTCGTTGTGGCCGTCGATGCGGTAGCCTACATAGCGGTACTGCAGGTCGGCATAGAGGTTTATGCACCCGATGGGGCGGTAGTCGGCGCGCAGGTAGATGTTGGCATCGTCTTTTGTGCCGCGGTTACGGTAGTATTCGTGGTCGGGTGTGAGTGCACCGATATACTCCTTTACCCACAGCACTTGCCCGAAATGGTCGCCGTGGTAGTGGTTTGCTCCACCACCTAATGTTGCTGTCAGGTGGTTATCGTAGTAGGTGAGCGAGAATATTCCGCCGCCGAAATGGTTGTCCATTGCCTTCTTGCGCACAAGGTCGCTCTTCTTAACCTCGTTGCCGTCGATAACTCCGCCCG
>CALBKR010000273.1 GCA_937896105.1 uncultured Bacteroidales bacterium | reverse complement strand
CTCGGCAGGAATCCGTTCGATAAAAGGATTTTTCCTATCTTGCCGAATACCTCGTTCGATTGCCCGAATGTGCTCTTTGATGTGTCGCACGGCAATATTCCGCCCGTGATAAGCTCGGTACAGCCGTCACTCTCCAGTAGAATGTAGTCATCGCGCCACTCAACGGCAGTGCAAACTTGCAAGTCTGCGTATGTAGCCTCTATGGTTACTCCGGCAGGGTGTGTCTTCTGTGCAATGTAGCTTATGAGTGGGGTGTTGCTGTCGAAATGCTCGTAGACAACTTGCTTTATCATAGCAAGGTTCTGTAAATATTCAGCATCGGTGTTTGCGTAGCAAAAAACGGCTATCTTTATCAATCCGTCACCTTCTGCCTGCGCCAATGCGCTGCGGAACATCTCCTCGAATGTTCCGCAAACATCTGATGTGAATATCTTTTGAAATTTACTTGTCATTAGCGCAAATTCGTTACAACTCGCGAATTTACAAAAATAATCCGAATTGATGGAGTATTGTGTAGGTTTTATTGATGTTCTAGTTTAAACCGCAAGCGCAATGTGCCGTTTTCGTAGCTGTGGCTTATGATTTTAAAACAACCGATTTCGCTTGTGTTCTCTACGTGCGTTCCAATGCATGCGCAGGTGTCGTAGTCGCCCACGCGAACAATACGCAGCGTCTCGCTTGCATTGGCCGGGAGCTTGCCAAGGTCGACGCCGGCTGGAACATTGTCTCGCGACACGAACTCAATGGTCACCGGCAGATGTTGTGCAATAACTGCGTTTACACGCTCCTCAATCTCCGCAATCTGCTCTTCGCTTGGCGCGCAAGGCAGGCTGTAGTCGCACTTGCTTTTCTTGCGCTCGATATGTGCGTTACGGCTTCGCTCGCACCCGAACATTCTCACCATTGTCTGGTTAAGAATGTGCTCCACGGTGTGCATAGGCGGGTACTCCTGCTTGTTATGTTCGTTCAATAGTGGTGTTTCGGTGGTCATTATTCTTATTGGCTCTGTTGGTTAATGGTGGTCACAAACTTTTTGCATAATCTACACAGCGTTGTCGTGCTTTTTTTAGTTCTTCACTGGCTTTTGGATTCTTGCTGATGTTTACAAGTGGTGTATATTTCTTTATTAAAGCATCCTCTATACTAATTATTTCAGTCTCTTTGACTTTAATAAAGTTTACACGTAGCGATTGTTTCATCCATTTCCGTATAGCATCGGTGTCTTTGTCACTAAATTTGTAGTTTGTCGGTTTTCCTCCGAATGAGCCTTCTGGTAAATAGTTTAACATTGCACCGATACTTCTAAAGAATGTCGCTGCTTTTTTGTGGTTTAATTCTTCTTCCCAAAGTCTTTTTCTTAGTGATATTGATGCTTTACCGATATATATGATTCTATGCTCACGTATTTTCCCGAATTTAGAGGGTAGTGTAGAGCCTTCACGTAACTTTATGCAGTATATGCCCGATTCATTAGGTATTGCATCTGCACTCAGTGAACTTACAGATTGAAAATTTCCCTTAATGAGTTCTTCCTCGACCGAAGCAAAATCAGTGGCGATTTTTTCTTTTGCGGGTTCTTTTACATTTGAGATGTATTCTGATTTGGGTATAAGGTTATTACCGATAACCTTAATTCTTCCTGTACTGATCAAACTTTCTAAATCAGCTACTTTACAATCGTATATTCCAAAATCATCTCCACCATAAAAACCGATTTTACGCATTTTATCGCGTAATTTCTTTTGTTCACTTTTGCTTGTTGAATTCTCGCGAAGTGTCATCAGCCGTTTTAACTCGTCAATCTCTTTCTGTGTGAATGTGTTTTTACCTTTCATATTGTCTAAATATTTATTGGTGATGCCTCAAACTCTCCATTATGCATAGGCTGGTACTCCGCCTTGCCTGCGGCGAACTTGCTCGCGCTCGGCATAACACAAGCACACTTGTCTTCTGCACTCGCTGAATCGCAACTTTGTTTATGGTCGTTGAGTATCGGTGTTTCGGTGGTCATTGGTTGTTTAGTTCCGTAGATAATCAACACAAAAGTAATTATGTTTCTTGGTCTGTGCAAATTTTGCACAGACCAAGATTGATGAGCAATATTGATGTGGTTAATATATAATCAGCTGTCGCATTTTTTGCGACAACTGATGTTTTCATCTTGCTCTTTCCAATAATAGAAATACTTTGTTCAATTTGATTATAGGCTTCCCAAAATATGTTGATGTGTTATATCCATTATTCTTTGCATAATCTGCTATTGAATTACGTATGTCAGTCGGATAGTATATTGAGAGAAGTTTTTTTTCTAAAAGTTCGTGCTCCCTAATATCGGTATGTGCAAATTTTGCACCTATGATGTTGAAAGAGAAATGCTCAGGTAATATCTACGCCGTTTAGTTATATATGGCTAAGCGGCGCGGATGTGTTCTCTCTCTTAAATATTTAACCTGAGGCTTTACTCTAAAGTAAGCAAACTGGTGTCGAAAGGTATGAGGTTAAATATTTAAAAATCTCTATAGTCAAAAACATTTGCTCCAATCATTGTATTGTTTATATCAAAATAAACAAAACGGAATTTGAGCCCGGTGCGTTTACAAAATTCCCTGAAATCTTCTCGGGTAAAATCATATTCTCCGTTAATAAACATATTGGATATTTGTTGTTTCTGTGATGCTTTGATTTCTCTCATAAAATCTTTTAAATCACTCTCATGATAATCATTTACGTCTATTTCTGCATAGTAATGAAAAGAGATATTCCAATTGCCAAAAAGAACGGAGTTCAGTGTTGTCAGTTCATCAATTCTAATCGGTAACTGTGAATTTATATCTTTACATAAACTGATGTATTGCTCTTCTATATCCCTTTTGACCTTTGCGAAAGCAACATCTTCTTCCTCTTTTTCTTCAGTTTTGTAATTGTGCTCTACAGCGGAGCCTTTTGCGTTATAAACATCCTTTTTAATAATATAATCAGCACCAATGTTAAGAGCAATTCCAATAGCGCCAAGTATAATAAGGAATATTGCAATTGATTTGTTGAAGGATTTATTCAAACCAAAAGAAAGTTTGTAGACATACGGCCTGAAAAGCATTGCAAGTCCGGCTGAGATAAACCACAGCCTTGGCTGCAGAACAGCAACGGCCAATGCGTAATAATGTGTTGGAAAAGAGCCCTGTATGCCATCTGCCGCTATCAATATCTCCCCAGAGACAATAAGAAATATAATCCACAGAATGGTTAATGAAGAATAGTAAACGACATTTTTCATATTTTGTTGTTTTTTGCTTGTGTGTTAATTGCCTTTAGGGTAGTGCACTTGGTATAAAAGAAAAGCGCAGACCACCGTCATACGCCTCTTGGCTCACCACAAGCCACAACACACT
>CALBKR010000272.1 GCA_937896105.1 uncultured Bacteroidales bacterium | reverse complement strand
CGGATATTACGATGACATTGTTCCGGGTACATATCTCACACATACGCACCAGTTCCTCACGTGTCCACACGCGGCCGCCGGGGTTGTGGGGGTTGCAGAGGAGGAAGAGCTTGCAGCCCTTGATTTTCTCCTCGAACTCGGCAAAGTCAATTGCATACTGCCCGTCGACAAGCTTGAGCGGAGCCTTTACGAGCACACGCTCCAAATCCTCGGTAACATGGTGATATGGATGGTACACAGGTGGCTGGATAAGCACCTTGTCGCCTGCATTTGTGAAACACTGCAGGGCGAAGGCAATAGCCGGCACAATACCGCCTACAAAGCCTATCTCGTCGGCCTGCACCTCCCATCCATAGCGGCGTGATACCCAGCTCTGGATGGCCGGGCGCCATCTCTTGCAGCAGTATGTGTAGCCAAGCAGCTCGTGGTCGAGCCTCTTGCGTATTGCATCGACAATGAATGCCGGTGTCCTGAAATCCATATCGGCAATCCACATAGGCAATATCTCCTCGGTGCCGAAAATCTCCTTTACATTGTCGTACTTCAAACAATCGGTGTGCTTGCGGGGTACGATCTCGTCAAAATTATATTTCATCTTGTGTAAGTGTTATTTCTATTCTGCCATTCTCCTTGTCATACATTATGCCGTCGCCATCGATAAAGCGCTGCAAGAGCCCTTTCCCGGCCAAGCCGGCCGCACTGCCCTCGTGCAATGTCTTGCCATCAATGAGCCACAGCCTGTGTGCGAAGCGCAATGCCATCTCAATGTCGTGAGTAGAGACAAGCACCGCCTTGCCGCTCTCCTGCGCCAAGCTGCGCAACGTGCGGAACAGCTGCACCTTGCTGCGGAAATCGAGGAATGCCGTAGGCTCATCGAGCAGCATCAACTGTGTCTCTTGTGCAATAGCCTTTGCTATCATACATTTCTGTCGCTCGCCATCGCTTAGCGTATCGGCCTGCCTGCCTGCAAGATGCTGCACGCCCATCCGCTCCATTGCTGCTGTTACCACAGCCTTGTCGCCAGCTGTCAGCTGCCCGAGGAAATTGGTATAAGGCGTGCGCCCACAAGCTCGGCAACCGAGAGGGTCATTGAGGAGTTGTCGGTGAGTACAATCGACACGAACCTTGCCAGCTCCTGTGCCGAAAGCACAGCCCCGTCGCCAACAGCATACATCACCTTTCCCGATAGCGGTTGCTGGAAGGCCGACAGTGTGCGCAAGAGAGTCGACTTGCCTGCACCGTTCGCTCCTATCAGCGCCACAACCTCACCGGTATACAACGAGGCATTTATATCCGCAACCACCGGGATGAGCTGCTTGCCGTTGCGATACCCTATGGTCGCATCCGCCAACGAAACAGCTACGCTGCCACGTGAACACTGCATAACGGCATCGCCCCCCTGCATAACGCAACCTTGTTACTTATACTGCATCCACTCGTTCAACTGCTCGAGGATTTCATCGCGCATATCATCGGGCATATTCAGGATGCGTGTTGAATGGCTGCCGCCGGGTTTTATATAAACCTTGATGTTCTCCTTGTTACGGTCGCGCAACCAGGCAATGCCGCTTGCTGTCCAAGGGTCAACCTCGCCGTATATGAGGAGCATTTTTGGGTCGTTCTCGGTGTAGAAATCGGTTGTGAAGCGATGTGTAGAGTCGTCGAACTTAACATCGGCAAACTCCTCGGGAAGAAGAACACGTTTCAGATAGCCCTCGATATCCTCGGCATTCACATACTTGTGGAAAGGCTCAATGTTGTAGCCATAGTAACCGAAGTCCTTTACTGCCTGGACAAAGAACGATTCAATGCTGTTCTCGGCTGCAAAATAGTCGGGGCCACACATCCTCATAAAGTAGTCGAAGATAACCTTGTCGTCCGAGTCGAGCGCCGGGATTGTGCTCACCGGTGTACCCCACTGCCACATCGAGAACTGATACTCGAGAACCAACAGGTCGTATATTGTAGAGGTCGGTACACGGAAAACGATATCTTTCTCAAGGCAATACTCATCGAACATTGGCATCAGCCTCTCCTTGCGTTCGAAAAGCTCGTACTGGAAATTGCGTATTGCATCTCGGTTTGCCTTTGTCGACACGCGCTCAAGGAACGATTCGTGACGGCCATCCTCTACAGCGCAGCTAAGCGGGCCTACATAAGGCACCGAAACATCGAGATCATCGGGATAGTGTGCGCGGAAATAGATTGATGTAGAACCGCCCTTGCTGATACCGGTCGAAGCCCACTTGGCACCGTAATAGGGTTTGAACGATGTAACGATGTTGTGGTAGTCGGCCATTGAGTTGGCAACAGTGAGATAGTCCCAGTTACAGGGCTCGGGTGTGGAACCAAGGAAATAGCGGTACTCGACAAAGAGGATGTTGGCATCCATAATCTTCGTAAGTTCCTCCATATATTTGGGGTTGCTGAAAGCATATTCGCCGCCATAGCCCTCGGTAACAAGCACCATAGGACGGTCGAAGCCGCGATGACCGAGCATAACGCGCTGTTCGAAAGTTCCCGCAGCAGGATTGTTAGGGTCGAGCAGCTGCGTAACCTTCATCAAATAATACTGGCGTGTAGTATCCTCCTTCTCTATCTTCTCGAAGCTTGAAACTGCACTGATGTTCTTCAACATTTTCTCTACATCACCGCTCTGTGCAACAGCAACAAAAGCCAGCAGCAACAGCGACACAAACATTGCAAATCTTTTTTTCATATCTTGTAGTTTATTATTCCCGAAAGCAATTTACATTTATCTTGCAAATTTACATAAAGTTAAAGGCAATACAAAATTATTGGTCAGCGATTTTGGATTTCACAAGTTCAATATTCTCCTGTATAAGAAGCAGGTCGGGATGGTCACTCGGCAAGAAATCCGAAAGTATCACTTGTGCTTTCTCGAAAAGGTCAAGAGATTTTAAATATTTTCCTGTTCCTACATATACCTCTGCAATATTTTTATAACTTCTTGCCACATCGGGATGTACACTGCCGAACGACGCAAGTCGTATCTCCAGAGCTTTGTTATGAAGTTTCAAAGCCTTTTCACTATCACCAAGCGCGTTGTAGGCCTTTGCTATATTAGTATAGCTAACAGCTATGTTAGGATGGTTCTCACCTAAACAAGGAAGCCAGATAGCCAATGCCATTTTATGCATTTCCAGAGCTCTTTCATAATCACCTTGAAGAGCATACATACAGGCTGTATTATTATATATTCCTGCAACATATTCATGCGACTCACCATATATCGACACAAAAATATCCAAAGCCTTAGAGTAATATTCCAGGGCTTTCTCATAATCACCTTGTATATCATAGGCCGATGCGATATTATTATAACTTGTAGCGATTTCGGGATGCTTTTCATCGAATATTGACAACTGGATTCCCAAGGCCTTTTTATAAAGACTCAATGCTTCCTGATAATAACCCTGGGTATCATATACATTCGCAATATTGTTGTAAATCACAGCAACATCAGAATGTTTTTCGCCAAATACAGAAATATTTATATCCAATGCCTTGTTATACAATTCTAAGGCTTTGGTATATTCACCGTTGTGATCATACACATCAGCCATACTGTTGTACGTAGCTGCGACAGAAGGATGGTTATCTCCAAGAGTTGAAGATTGGATTTCCAAAGCCTTTTTATACAGTTCAAGAGCATCGGAGTAATCCCCTAAAGCTTCGTATACATCTGCTATATGATTGTAACAGGCTGCAACCGAAAGATGTTGGGCACCATAGGCATCCAGTCTTATAGCCAACGACTTTTCAAAAAGTTCCAATGCCATGGAATAGTCACCTTGCAGATAATATATTTCGGCAATACTGCTATAGCATCTTGCAATATCAGGATGCCGGTCTCCCCAAATCGAATGCCAGATATTCAACGAACAGTTATGAAGTTCCAACGCCATATCGTGTTCACCTTGCATTTTGTAGACCAAAGCTAAATTATCATAATCCATTGCTATAAAAGGATGGTTAGAGACATATAACGACATATCTATCTCAAGAGCCTTGTTATAATAATCCAAAGCTTGCTTATAATCTTCAAGGGAATAGTATACAACAGCAATATTGCTGTATAAAGTAGCAAGGTCAGGATGTATGGGAGCAGAGACTGCCACTATCACATCCATCGCTTTACGATATAATTCCAGTGCTTCTTTATACCGGCCTTGAACCTCATATATTACAGCAATATTATTATAAGTAGTTGCAATTTCCGGGGAAACATCATTGAGCACAAAGAGTTTGATTTCCAGCACTTGATTGTGTAAATCCAACGCTTTTGAGTATTCGCCTTGGGAGTAATACACCATCGCTATATTGTTGTATGTAGTAGCAACCTCGGAGCTACATTTTCCATACACATCAAGATATATTTCTAAAGAATTCTGATAATATTCCAAGGCAGTTTCATAATCCCCGGAAACATCATATAAGAGAGCTAATCTATTATAACATTCAGCTGTCATCGAATGCATCTTCCCATAACAACCAAGCGAGCGACCATATGCAGTCACAAAATATTGTTCAGCCTTATCATAATATGCAAGATATTCCTGAATGTAATCGCCTGCATCAAGTAGCCATTCGA
>CALBKR010000271.1 GCA_937896105.1 uncultured Bacteroidales bacterium | reverse complement strand
CTGTGAACCGATCTTTGTAATCTGCTGTGGTGTGCGGATACCGGCAACAACGTCCTCACCCTGTGCGTTGATGAGGTACTCGCCGTTGAAGAGGTTCTCACCTGTAGCAGCGTCACGAGAGAAGCATACGCCGGTAGCAGATGTGTCACCCATATTACCGAATACCATTGCCTGTACCGAAACGGCTGTTCCCCACTCATCGGGAATTTTCTCCATACGACGATAGAGGATAGCGCGCTCGTTGTTCCAAGACTCGAACACTGCGCAAACGGCGCCCCACAACTGCTCGTAAGCGTCTGTCGGGAAGTCCTTGCCAGTCTGAGCCTTAACGGCAGCCTTGAACTTCTTTACAAGTTCCTTGAGTGCCTCAACGCTAAGGTCCTTGTCGAGAACAACGCCCTCTTCTTCCTTAACCTTCTCGATGATAGCCTCGAACGGGTCGATCTCCTCCTTGCTTGTAGGCTTCATACCCAGAACGACGTCACCGTACATCTGTACGAAACGGCGATATGAGTCCCAAGCGAATTTAGGATTGCCTGTCTTTGCAGCAAGGCCTTCTACTACAACGTCGTTGAGACCGAGGTTGAGGATTGTATCCATCATACCGGGCATAGATGCGCGCGCACCTGAACGTACCGATACCAACAACGGGTTGGTGGGGTCGCCGAATGTCGAGTTCATCAATGTCTCGATGTTCTTGACTGCGGCCTGAACCTCAGCCTGGAGAAGTTCGATTACCTTCTCTTTGCCAAGGCTGTAGTACTCACCGCAAACCTCTGTTGTGATGGTGAAACCTGGAGGAACTGGAATACCGATGAGGTTCATCTCAGCAAGGTTTGCACCTTTACCTCCCAACAAGTTTCTCATTGACGCATTACCTTCTGCAAGACCGTTGCCAAAGGTATAGACTCTTTTGTCTGCCATAAATTCTTGAGTTTATTGTTTGTTGATAAATAAAAAATGTTTAGCATCTCACTTGTTGAACGCCGCTTTGCGGTGCCTGTTCAACTAATTTGCAAATATAACAAAAATGTTTGTAATCCGAAATTTCTGCGAGAAAATATCTTTCAGTATTTAGAAAAAAATAACTTCGAATGTTAAAAAGGGATTTTATCGGGATTTTCGCTATATCTTTGTAGAGAATTTGTAATATGCGGTATTCTGCGCGCTTGCCCGGTGCGTTGGCGCAGTTGCCTTTGTTTCTCTAAAAAAGTAGTATAATGGCGAGAAAAAACAAGAGCCTGCCGTTGTTGGAGCATGTCGAGATAACGGGCGTCGCTGCCGAGGGCAAGGCTTTGGCGCGTGTCAATGATCTGGTTGTCTTTGTCCCGTTTGTGGTGCCCGGCGATGTCGTTGACCTGCAGGTGAAGAGAAAGAAACATAGTTATGCCGAGGCGGAGGCTGTCAGGTTTCACGAATATTCAAGCGAGAGGGCAGTTCCTTTCTGCAAACATTTTGGAGTGTGCGGCGGCTGCAAGTGGCAGTGTCTGGCCTATGAGCATCAGCTTAAATACAAGCAACAGCAGGTGGTGGATGCCTTGACGCGTATCGGCAAGGTGGAGTTGCCCGATGTTATGCCGATACTTGGTTCGGAACTCACAAGGGAGTATCGCAATAAACTGGAGTTTACATTCAGCAACAAGCGTTGGCTCACTTGGGAAGAGGTAGAGCAGAATGTGCAGTACGACAATATGGATGCTCTTGGCTTTCATATTCCCGGAGCGTTCGACAAGGTTCTCGATATCGAGGAGTGCGCGCTGATGCAGGGACTGAACAATCGCTTGCGCAACGGGATACGCGAATTTGCGGTGAAGGAGAATATCCCCTTCTACGACTTGCGCACACATTCGGGCGTGCTCCGCAGTATGATGATACGTACCTCCACAACCGGAGAGGTGATGCTGCTTTTGCAGGCGCGGGTAGAGCGCGAAGGTGATATGGCGCAGTTTGAAAAAGTTTTACAATATGTAGCCGACGGTTTCCCCGAGGTGACCTCGCTTCTCTATGTGATAAACAACAAATGCAACGACACTTTCGGCGACCTCGAGGTTGTGACCTACAAGGGTACGGATGTCATATATGAGGAGATGGAGGGGCTGCGTTTCAAGGTTGGCCCCAAGTCGTTCTATCAGACAAACAGCCGTCAGGCATATAATCTCTACAAGGTTGCGCGCGATTTTGCTGCGCTCACTGGCAATGAGGTTGTATATGACCTCTATACCGGTACGGGCACGATTGCCAATTTCGTTGCCGGCAGGGCAAAGAAGGTGGTCGGCATCGAGTATGTCGAGGATGCTATAATTGATGCACGGGTGAATGCCGGGCTCAACGGTTTTGATAACTTGACCTTCTTTGCCGGTGATATGAAGGATATCCTTACACGTGATTTTATTGCCGAACACGGCCGTCCCGATGTGATAATAACCGACCCGCCACGCGCCGGAATGCATAACGATGTGATAGATACGATATTGTTCGCCGCTCCAAAGCGTATTGTCTATGTGAGCTGTAACCCTGCAACACAGGCGCGTGACCTGCAGTTGCTCGATGCCGACTACAAGGTAACGGCTGTGCAGCCTGTCGATATGTTCCCGCATACGCACCACGTAGAGAACGTTGTATTGCTTGAACGGAGAAATGATAAATGATTAAACAATAAAATTATATGCAACGCAAAATAAAAAGTCTGCTGACATTCAAGGTTTCGGAACCTGCCCAGCTCATTGCTTTTGTTATGGAGAAGATGCACGGTATGAGCAGGAATAGAGCAAAAGCTTTAATCACCAATAGGGTAGTCCTTGTAAATAACCTTATTACTACTCACCCGTTGAGTGAGTTGAAACCGGGTGATGTGGTGCAGCTCGACCGCTCGAAACAAAAGAAGGCGTTTCATTGCAAGGAACTCGATATTGTGTTCGAGGATCCATACCTTCTTGTGATAGACAAGCATCCCGGTTTGCTGTCTATGAGCAATAATTCGCGCCAGCAGACAGTGCAGACGGTGCTGAACCGCTATCTCGAAAAGGGTGGCGGGCGCAATACCTCGCACCTTGTGCACAGGCTCGACCGTGATACCTCCGGGCTTATGGTGTATGCCAAGGATGTGCAGACACAGCAGTCGCTTATCAATGGGTGGCAACAACTTGTTTCCGACCGTCGCTACATTGCTTTGGTTGAGGGCGAGCTTGAGCAGCAACGCGGGCGTGTTCAGTCGTGGCTTACCGAGGATAAAAAGTTTGTAACACATTCGAGTCCAGTCGATAACGGCGGTAAATTTGCAGTGACACATTATAAAGTTCTTGCTGCGTCGAATGGCTATTCGCTTGTTGAGTGTGAGCTTGAAACAGGCCGTAAGAACCAGATTCGTGTACATATGGCCGACCTTGGGCACCCTGTTGTGGGCGACCGCAAGTATGGCAATGAAGGTGACCCTATGCGTCGTCTTGGTCTGCACGCTTATATGCTCTGCTTTACACACCCGGTGACCGGCAAGCATCTGCGCTTTGAGACACCTGTTCCTTTCTGCTTTGAAAAATTGCTTGGCGGTGAGTAGGTTCTTTAAACGGTTTTTGTCGCTTTCCCTGCTTATCTTCTTTTCGCAGGCTGCGTTTGCACAGTCGTCCACCGAGGGAACTGCTGTGCTTGATGAATCGCGCAGCTATCGTAAGGTGTCGGGCGATACAGTGCGCTTGCGTCCATCTGTAGTTGAGAAAATGGAGAAGGAGGCGAAGAAAAAGGCAAAGGCGGAAGCAAAAAAAGAGAAGGCAAGAAAACCGCGTGTGAAGAAATCGCCTGTCGATTCAGTGCGCTATGCCCCACGTAGCTACACGCTCGGCGAGCGTGTGATAATGCCCGGCGACAGCGGCCGCGATGTGTTGAGCGTGGCGAAGATTTTGGTAAAAAAGATTTACTTGGACGAGGCGGATATAATATACACCTCCGATGGCGGCGCGGTGTACGATGGTGCTATGATAAAGGCTGTTCTGCTGTTCCAGGAGTTCAACGGTTTCTACAAGGATGGCATAATAGGGCAGGAGCTGATTAAGGTGCTGCGCAAGAGAAAAGAGGGTGACTAAAAAGCAAATTTCTACGTTACGTTTGGCTTCAAAATCCTC
>CALBKR010000270.1 GCA_937896105.1 uncultured Bacteroidales bacterium | reverse complement strand
GGATACAAAGAAGGTCTATATGACCTGGTTCCCCTCGTCCGAGGATGATGTCGACAAGTTCTATGTATACCGTCGCCTGCACGGTGAGGAGTTCAATACCCTTATAAACGTAATGACCAGGGATTCTGTAAAGAACGGTCGTCTGCTTGTCGTGGATTCTCCCGAGCCCAACAGCAGCAAGAGATACTACTATCACATAGAGACAATGAACGAGACGGGCGTGACATCTGAACCTTCCTATGAGACATCGTTTCTCTTCAAGGGCGAGACCGTGCTGCCGCTTGTGATAAGGGCTGGAGCCGCATACAGGAATGATGACGAGATGGTGCATATCGGCTGGGATATCTCAGGCATTACACCGGCAATGCTCGACAAGGGACTCTATATCTGCCTGTACAGGAGAAGGAATGACGATGATATATTCCGCTATGTGAGGTCTCTGAACATAAACGAGACGAGTACCATCGATGCCCATATGGAACCCGGCGACAAGGCGGAGTACCGTATCAGAGTGCGCAGTAAGGAGGGGCACGTGTCGCCATACTCGAATGTCGTTCAGGTTACAGTTCCCGTAGAGGATGAAACCGGTAAATAGATTGGTTGGAAAGGATATTTTGTTTCAATATAACAATGATTAAGATGAAGCAGATAACTAACATATTTCTGCTGTTTGTGGCGCTTCTGTTCTGCTCCTGTGGAGAGTTCTTCAGCTTTGAAACGGAGCAGCCTGCCGTTGACGGCCTTAGGATGTCGCATCACGAGGTCGACCTTATAGTCGGCGACTCGGTCACATTCGATGTAGAGTTGTCGCCCGATACAATACCTGTATCATACTATTGGCAGGTAATGGGCGATACCGAGGCTATTGAACTGGCCGGCCGCAAGGTGAATGCCCTAAAACCGGGAAGGGCACTCGTGATGGTCAAGGCGCAGCGTATAAACAACGATGATGCTGATGTGGTGTCGGACAGCTGTTATGTAAATGTGTTCGAGTGGCGTGAGGAAGAAGTCAATGGGTGTCTTTATGAGACTGTTGTGTATTGCACCCTGGTCGTTGATGGTGTAAACAAGACCGACAATATGGGCACAACACGCCTTGCGGCTGTCGTCGACGGTGAATTGCGCGGTCTGGCTGTAATGCGTGAGTCATCAGGCATACCGTATCTAGAACTGAGGATAAGCACAGCCTGGCTTGGTGAGGTGGCGGATATCGTGTGTTACAATCCCGATAGCAACCAACTCTTTGTCATTGAATCATTGCAACTTGACGGCGAGACACACGGAACGCTCTCCGACCTTAAACGCTACAGGTGCAAGAGCAGGAATTACAGTAACTGATAAAAACGACAACGATATGAGAAAAATGCTTTTTCTTCTATTAACAATAATGTTTGCCTCGACGGCAATGGCTGACGGCGAACCGAAAGTGTACGATAAGGTCGTTCTTACGTTGGCCGACGGGCGTGTGTTCGACATTGATATCGACTCGGATTCCTTCATATACTCATATACTCAGGGTGTCGAGGGAGACTCTTTGGTGCAATATGTCGAGGTCTCCGGCACAAACGAAATGTATCTGTTCGAGCGCAGTGAACTGCTGTCTATAAGGTTTGTTGAGGCTGCTACAACAGATGTGGCGGATGTCATTGAGGTCGATGAGTCGAACCCTATGCGGTATATCGATGGTGAACTGGTGTTCCACAGCAGTCTCAGTGGAGAGACGCTTTATCTGTACGATGCTGCCGGCAAGCTGCTGATGACGGGTACTGTAAATGCCGATATGAATATCACTCTGGCCGGTTATGCAAAGGGGACATATCTTGCGAAGGTAAACGATTGTAAAATTAAAGTGGTGGTACGATGAAACGGTTCTTGAAAAAAGCAGTTCTTGCATCTGTGGCCATCGTTATGGCAATTACGGATGTTACGGCGCAGATAGACTACCAGCAGTCTTTAGGCATAATGTGTAGCGAAAAAGAAGACTTTATGTTTGCCGAGGGCGGCAACTGGAAGATAACCTTCGCAACAACCGATACTTTGGGCAACGAGTACAACAAACCGGTGCAGATGCTTATCAATGGTGCTCTCTACCCCGATACTATAGGATATCATATCAGCGAGGTAGACAGCCTGCTCTTGAAACTCCCCGAGAAGGAGTATGCGGCAGGAGTGTTCGAGATTGGTGAGGATTTGTTCAAGTATATTGTGGACAGCGATTCGGCAACCACAATAAGTTTCAGAATCGACTGCCTTACCAAGACAAAGATTCCCAAAGTGGGGCAGAAGGTCGTATGTAACATCTATCGCGACAAGTTGCCTTATGGATTTATGGGTCTTGTCAAGAATATCTATGCCGATTACAATAGAGGATTGGTTATAATGCAGTGTGGAACCTTGGCTATTGAGGATGTCTATGATGTCTTCTATGCAGGAGGCGTCGCAGGCGCTGTGGGCACAGACGAAGTACCCGATTCTCTGATTGAGCAAAAGATTGTGCAGTCGCGCATTCCCACACGTTCGATGTATGATGTTGATGCCGGGCTGGTCCCATGGGAAAAAGAGTATGAACTTGATTTTAAGGTGGCATTAACCGACAAAGGTAAGATTGTAATAGTCAAAGAGGATCTTGAAGATGAGACTCCTATCGTTTTTGCCATAGAAGGAAAGGCCGCATTGTATGCTCTTTGTTCGGCAATGGTCGATGTTGAGGAGAAGCAAAAGAAGATAAGATGCGAAGTGGGTGCCAATGTCGAAGGAAAAGTCTCATTTGAGGTCAGTGCTTCAATAAGTTCAGAAGATGATGAAGACACGGAGGTTGATTTTGTAACAATACCCATTCCCATAGCGGTACTTCCTGGTTTGAGTATAAATGTTGATTTCGGTTTTACTTGGGATTATAAGCTGGAGGCCAAGCTCGCTGCCGAGGGATCTTTCAAGATGTCACGCACTGCAGGCTTTGAAATCGACGGCTCAAAAAGGGATGTGATATGGGATAACGGCGGAGATGATTTTGATAATCCGCTGAATTTCGAGAATGAATATTCGGCAGAGGTCTCTTTAGAGGGAGAACTCTTCCTTGCTCCGCACGTGAAGGTGGGTATCGGTGTTGCCGGCGAAGGACTTGAGTTCCAGCTGAAGTTCGGTGCGGGTCCCAAGGTGGCTGGCAAGATTTCATACAAGAAAGAGCAGCACGACCTTGAGCTCAGGGATGAGCCGAAATGGATTGAACAGCGCAAGGAGATATACAGCGGCATTAATGATGCTGCATACTTGACTCTTGAGTTGGGTCTGCTGTTCGATTTGCAATTCTCGGCAGCCAATGACGGTTGGACCTTCTCTGTTGGTGATTGGATGGAGAAAATCGGTTTGGACAACAAGGTGTTCTTTGAATTATACCGTTTGAACGGCGGTCCCGATTTTACGGAAATTGAAAACAAGAAACTCTATAATGGCCGTTACAGCGGCATGCTTAGGAATTCTGCGCCTACAATGTTTACATACGATGCCAGCGTAATGTTCCTTGATATCTCTCAGGGCATTCCTCCTAATGGATTCATTGAATATCACGCACAGGATTTAGGAGCTTTCCGTTCGTTTAAGACAGATAAAGTCGATTTTGATATTGATATAAGTGACCAAAAGGTTCTTAAAGGCCGTCAGATAGGTGTCTATCCATTGGTGTTCAATAAGATGTTTACAGGCTATATGGTCGTTGACAAGTGCGATGAGTTCTACATCCCGTACAATATAAAATTCACAAGGTACGACAAGGACTATGAACGTGCCGAGTTTGAGGCGGAATTTGACAAGGATGCTATCGACAATCCTTATATAACAGAGGGCGGCTTCATATTCCTCGACCCTGAGACCAATGAAGTCATTAAACCAGTGGTTGTTTTTGACAAGGCGCATCCGGGCAGCAATGTGATGAATATGTCTGTGGAGCGTGGAATGTTCCCGCGCGACGAGTTCAATGTGCAGGCTTACATATATGACAGCGTAAACGACAAGTTTATGTACAGCAATATATGGCCGGGAGGCTTTTTCGAGTACTATGCTCCTACAACAGAAGATGCTACAAAAATAACAGCCACCGGTGCAACGCTCAATGCAAGCCTTCACAGCAGCATATACGAGGCTGAGGATATGAACCACATCGACAACCGGTTCAGCGTCGGCTTTGCATATTACCCCGACGCGAAAACACCGATGGACTATCTCAACAACGTGAGGAAAGTCGGTTATGAGTATAACCTTGACGGCAGGCTGAAACCTGATACCGAATATATGTTCAATGCCATTGTCCAGGATCACGAGACCGGCAAGACATACAAAGGCCTTACTGTCAAGTTCAGGACAAAGTCCGTATTCTCCGGCCTTGAGGCAAAGGCAAGCTACACCAAGGTGCTCTTCTTTGCTAAAGTAGACAAAGGGTTCGGCAGCACATCGGACAAGAGCAAGTACAAGTTCCTCGTCTCCGGCAACAAGGAACTCATAGACCTCGGCGAGGTGATAAATATCAGTCCCGAAGATATCGGCCGTGACAGTGACGAAGACGATTATGAGATAATCCTCGAGGTCGACAACAAGTGGGACCGCGACAAGGAGTACTATTTCAAGGTTGTCTATGATGATGGCAAGGGCAACAGGCACGAATCGAGTGTCGAGCCCTTCTCGGTACCGCCGCCAATAGACAATTTGGCCGCAAAACCCGAGGCCGAGACGGCAGAACTCACTGCCGACGTCCAGGGTGAGTATGCCCTTGGCAAGGTTAAGACAACAATAGAGTTCGCTACCACAAACAAGGACTTTGATGAGAACGCCGAGGAGATTGACATAACCAAGAAGGTTGGCTGGGCAAGCAAGGAGATGGATATCTATCAGTTGAATTATACACTCGAGAACCTTGCTCCCTCTACGACATATTACTATCGTTACAGGCTCGACCTCGAGCTGGATGACGGTGAGGTCGATTATGCAACCCCGATACATATGTTCAAGACCAAGAAACTCGACCTTATGGCAACCACAATGTCGGCATCTGTCACAAAGAACAGGGTCAGTATGGCCGGTTCTGTGACCAAGCCGCTCAAGGAACGCCTCGATGCATCGGTGCAGAATGAGGAGGAAAAGCAGTATATGCTGTTCTTCGAGGTCTCGAAGAACAAGGATATGTCGGCATCGGCTGTCTGCTATGTACCTATGACCGAAGAACGCGAGTATTCGGCCGAGCTCAAGAACCTTGCCTGGAACACAAAGTATTACTACCGTTTTGTGGCAATGACAGCCAATAACAAGCAGCAGTATCGTGGTGCAATAAAGAGTTTTACCATTGCCGAAGAACCGCTTGAGAACTTTGACCTTGAGACATTCGACGCAGTGCTCGACGACGAGTGGACAATACTGCGTGGTAAGGTGAACAGCCAGGTGCTCGAGTCTATTGAGGTTGGCGAATACGAGGACATGTATATCGGTTTCGAATACGCTTTGAGTGTAGCCGACCTCAACGAAGGCAACGAGAATGTCTATCGTGACGGTAGTGTTACCCTAAATACCAATACAGGCTACTACTCGCGTGCACTTAACCTGATGCCCGACACAAGGTACTACTACCGTGCCTTTGTATATGCCGACGGTAAGTTCACTTATGGCAATATAGTAGAATTTACCACTCCATACTATGATGCCGGCCTAATTGTTCCCGATAATGCACGACGCTATCGCGAGATGAAGGCTGTCCGCTCTGCAAATGGCGCTGCGGATAATATAATCTTCCTCGAAAAGGGCAAGAAAATTGTACCGCCGGCGAGAGAATGGAACCTTTTGAATGAATAATTTAGAAGCTGTAAGGATGATGAAAAAACTATTGTTTGCAATATTGGTGCTGGCTTTGCCGTTAGCATTCACCTCGTGTGAGATTGATGGCCCTATGGCGCACTATAAGATCGTTGTCAATGACAGGCTTGACTATCTTCCTCGTGAGAGCGTTATTGAATTGGAGAGCCTGAACGCAGAGCTTGCAACCGTGCCATATCAGAAGGATGATGCGATAGAACTTTTCAATAACTACTGCAATGGCCTGCAGAGCTATTTCGATGAGCATCGTGGCGAGCTAATATGGGATAATCTTAATATTGAAATATCACTCTACAACACGACCAACGACAAGGGAGTGGGCGAGGGATTGCTTGTAGAGAGCCGTGTGGTAACCTATCGGTGTAACTGATTTCTACATACAAACAGTGGGGGTAGCGCGCTACCCCCACTGTTCGTATGTAGACCACTAATGCAGTCTCTCCTTCTTTTCCGGTTCCGTAATGAAAGCCTTCAGCCGCACCACATTCTTGCGTGGAATAGTGTTGGTGTAGACATAAATGGATTTAAGGAACCGCCCGCCCTGCCCTTTGGGGAACAGTGTAGCCGTGACGGTGCCGCTCTCGCCCGGCATTATGGCATCCTTGCTGTGGGTCGCCTTTACACAGCCGCAACTCACATACACTCCCTCTATGAAAAGCGGGGCATCGCCCCTGTTCACTACCCGGAACACACAATTCACCGAGTCGGCATCCTCGCACACCGTGCCAATGTCAATTGTCTTGGCAGGGAACTCTGCCGCCGCCTGTGCAAACAACAGGCTCGTGGCAGACAAAAGAAATGCAAATGTAAACAGCAGCCGGAGTCTCATTCAGGAATTTAATTATTGTAAATTACGTTATATCACCACATTATTTTATATTTTCTGTAAATTTAGCAAATGTTTTTATAAAAACCAACTTATTCTTTTGAAACAGGTTGGCCCTAAAACAAAAAAGCGGATAACGAAAATGTTATCCGCCTGTGGGCCATCTTGGGCTTGAGATTTGTCTCTCGCAGAGACCCATCGACTGAGCGTTTGCTGTCGGCTTTAGCCGGTGCAAACGTTAAAGCGAAGGAGATAACCTTGGTTTAAGCCCTAAAACAAAAAAGCGGATAACGAAATGTTATCCGCTTGTGGGCCATCTTGGGCTTGAGATTTGTCTCTCGCAGAGACCCATCGACTGAGCG
>CALBKR010000269.1 GCA_937896105.1 uncultured Bacteroidales bacterium | reverse complement strand
GAGGTTTTGGGTATAACTCTTGACCTTTTTGGCGATACTACTCAGTCACAAAATGATGCAAGATTGGTTTGTGAGAGCTTGGGTATTGAGCATACCGTGTCGGATTTGCAAAAGGAATTTAAAGGTTTTGTTATTGACAATTTTATGCCACTTTGTTTCGTGTGCGAATGCTTCTCTTCCTGAAAAAATTTTTGACAGTGAATTAAAATTGATGGAGATTCTTTGGAAACACGAACCAATCAGCGCCAAGGAACTTAGCCTTATTGCCGCAGAGCAGATAGGCTGGAATAAGAATACTACTTATACAGTAATTAAGAAGCTTATTGAGAAAGAGGCAATTCTTCGAAGCGAGCCGAACTTCATCTGCGCTTCTCTTGTAAAAAAAGACGAAGTTGTCCGTTCTGAGACAAAGGGGCTTATCGAGAAGTTTTTTGCAGGCTCCAAAAAAGCCCTGTTCTCAGCACTTTTAGAGGATGAGTCACTTACAAAAGATGAACTTGACGAATTAAAGGCAATGCTTGAAAAGAGGTAATATTATGCTTTCGGATGTTTTTTACTGGTTGCTCAACATGAGCATCACCGGAATATTTACGGGAATTATTATTCTTCTCCTAAGACAAATAAAGCGTATACCGAGACGAATCTGCCATATTCTGTGGATTCTTCCGTTTCTTAGACTTGTACTGCCCTTTGGCCTTAGCCACAGATACAGCATTATGAATCTACTAAGCAAACTCTCGACACGCACAAAAATAGTACATCTGACTCCTCCCGATGCATCTTTTAATGTATCAATGACCAATCATATGGGATTTGCAGATAGCTACTTCCCTATCGTGCATAAAACTAACCTACTCGAGGATGTATTTGACATAACTTCGCTCATTTGGGTAATAATTGCTGTTTCTGCCCTGCTCACGGTCTTTGTGCTTTACTTTATTACCAAGTCCGAGGTTAAGGATGCAAGGCATTTAAGAGACAATATATACACCTCCGACAAGCTGCTCTCTCCTGCAATCTTTGGCATTTTCCGACCAAGAATTATTTTGCCTGAGTATATGTCGGAGGCCAATACCGAATTTGTACTACTACACGAGAAAACACACCTTAAACGCGGCGACAATCTTTTCCGTATAATCGCCATAATTATTTGTTGTTTTCACTGGTTCAATCCTTTTATCTGGCTGTTCCTTAAACTATATCTTGAAGACATGGAGCTGTCCTGCGACGAGCTTGTTTTACAAAAATGCGGTCAGGATAAGAAAAAAGAATATGCCGCCGCACTTATCGAATGTGAAGAAAATAAAATGCTTTTCGCATCTGCCTTCGGCGGTGCCAAAATCAGAATACGCATTAAAAATATACTTTCCTACAAAAAGCTAACTCTTTTCTCAGGGCTTTGCTTTCTGGCACTTATTATTGCAATCGCGGCAACGCTTTTAACGAACGCCGTATAGGAGGTTTTTATGAAGAAAAAGAATTTGTTGATTACATTATCTGTTCTTATTATTTTGCTTATTTTATTTACAATTGTTTATGTCTGTTTTATAAAAGAATCCGACAACCCGGCCGGTACTGACAACTCAAAAGTGAACGCTATCAATCATCTTAAATACAACCACTCTTCCAATTATGTATATACAGGTTTTGCCGATATACCCGAGGGATATTCTGCCGAAGATGCAATTAACGATGGTTGCTTTGTGATTGAATCTCCCGGAACCTCTTCTTCGCACATACTTAATGACAACTCTGACCCCAAGGTTTCGGGTGCAGAACACTGGCAGCGCTTTCTTGACAATTCCTCCGCGGACAAGAATGCTTTTCTCAG
>CALBKR010000268.1 GCA_937896105.1 uncultured Bacteroidales bacterium | reverse complement strand
ACCAACAAAGATGATTGTACTCAAGATAGGAGCAAAAAACTTTTTCATCTCTTTTCTATATTTAAATTAAACATTTGTTGCTTTTATTCGGAGTAACCGAGCTTGCTCAACACCTCGCCACTTATATCAATAGAGGGTGCAGAGTAGATAAGGCTTGTAGCCGATGACTTGTCGAACACCATTGTATATCTCTTGAGCTCGCAAATCTCCTTAACCGCAGTATATATCTCCTCCTGTATCGGTGCCATAAGACTCTCGCGCTTCTTGTACAGCTCGCCTGTAGGCCCGAAATACTGACGTTTCAGCTCACTTGCCTCTTTTTCCTTGGCAAGTATCTCCTCCTCGCGTTCGACACGCTGTGCATCGGATAGGAATGCCGACTCGCTCTGATATTTCTTGTAAAGAGTCTCGGCCTCGGCCACAAGTTCCTCTATCTCGCCCTGCCAACGCTTCGACTGCTG
This sequence comes from uncultured Bacteroidales bacterium, assembly GCA_937896105.1. The sequence goes on along the minus strand of CALBKR010000268.1, from coordinate 4,219 downwards.
GTTAAGCTGTTCATTCGCACGCTCATAGGCGGGTATGTTCTTCAGGATATACTCCATATCCACTGTCACGTATTTCTGAGCCTGTACTCCTGTAAAGGCCAACACGGAAACCACTGCTGCAAAAAATAACTTTTTCATAGTTGCTGATATTATTGGTTAGAATTCCTGTCCTAAGATAAAGTGGAAATGACTGCCGCCATACTGCGAAGAGCCGAATACATTATCGAAGCCGTATGCCCAGTCAATACCTATGAGACCTATCATCTGCAGATATACACGTACACCTACACCGGCACTGCGCTTCAGGTCGAAGATGTTGAACTTTGAAGCGTCTGTCCAGGCATTACCACCCTCAACGAATGCCAAGCCGTAAATGGTTGTAGAGTTCTGCAACATAAATGGGAAGCGGAGCTCGAGACCGAGACGGGCATAGGCATATCCCTCGTAGCCATATGGCGTGAGACTGCCGTTCTCATAACCACGCAACGCAATCATATCGGTAGCATAGTTGTATGAGTAGCCGCTCATTCCGTCACCGCCGACATAGAATGTCTCGAATGGAGATTTCTTGTTGCGGTCGTAACTGCCGAGGATACCGAAATCGGCACGTGTCATCAGCACAAGGTTATACTTGCCCGGGGTGAGCGAGGTGTATGTCTTGCTGCGGAACTTGAACTTGTAGTACTCTATCCACCTGTGCTTGTCGCGCAGTTCGGCCTTGTATGAGGGCGAATTGACATTATTCGCAAGGTTGGCATAGTCCTTTCCATCCCAGAGCGAGTATGGAGGTGTTGCCGAGGCTGTAAACGAGAACTCGGAACCCTGGCGTGGGAAGAATGGATGGTCGACCGTGCTACGACCCAACGACAGCTGCAGATTCAGGTTGTTACAGTCGCCATCGGTGATGATGAAGTACTGCCAGTCCTTGAGCGAATAGACCTGATAGTTTAGCTCGGCCGAGAAGGTAAAGTTGTCATCGGGCCAGTTCAGACGACGTCCCCAACCAACAGAGACACCGTACATCTTTATATGCTTATCCGGGTCGTAGTAGGAAGAGACATTATTGTAGCCATAACCGTTATAGTTACCATAACCATAAAGGTAGTTATAATAGTTGTTGTAGTATGCCGAGTTATAATAGCTGTCGGCCACATCGGTCTGCATCGAGAAGAATGCCGATACCGAGAATGAGTTAGGACGCTTGCGCCCGAGCCAGGGATCGAAGAACGATATGCTGTATGACTGATAGTAACGTCCATTAGACTGGGCACTGATGGAGAGGGTCTGGCCATCGCCCTGCGGTATGATACCACGACGCACGCCATCCCTGCGGAACAGGTTACGAATGGAGAAATTGGTGAATTTCAACGACAACTTACCGATGATACCTGTCTGACCCCAACCGGCAGAGAGTTCTATCTGGTCGCTGCTCTTTGGCTCGAGTTCCCAGTTTATATCCACAGTACCGTTTTCCTCATTAGGAACGGCATTGGGGTTTATCGTTTCGGGGTCGAAGTGTCCCATATTCGCAATATTACGCCAAGAGCGCTCGAGAGCACTCATCGAGAAGAGGCTGCCCGGCAGGGTGTAGAGTTCGCGACGTACAACCTCCTCGTACAGGCGGTCGTTACCGCTGATTGTCACTCGGTCGATTGTGGCCTGCACACCCTCTGACATACGGATTTCAAGGTCTACCGAGTCATTTTCAATCTTCGCCTCAATGGGCAGAGCGTTGAAGAAGACATATCCGTCATTGTTGTAAAGAAGCCTTACACCGTCCTCATCCTCGAAAAGGCGTTTTTCGAGCCCGTGCTGGTCATATACATCACCGGGCTTCATACGCAGCACGTGGTCGAGGAAGGCTGTCGAGTAGACACTGTTACCTACCCACTTTATGCTGCGAATGTGGTACTTGTTACCCTCCTCGACACCAATGTATATATCGACACTGCTGTCGTCATACTGCACTACGCTATCCTTTACGATACGGGCATCGCGGTAACCGTGCTCGTAGTAGCGCGAAAGTATGTTCTCCTTATCGGCAGTGTAATTCTCCTCGGTAAATTTCTTTGACCTGAAGAGCGTGTAGATGATGTTGTCGAGACGCACCTTCTCACGCGTCTTCTTCATCGCATACTTGACCTTGTTCTCCGAAAGGGCATTGGTTCCTTCTATATATATGCGGTGTATCTTAATCTTGTCCTTCTTCGTTATCTGTACATCGACTATAACACGGTTATCCTCGGTGACATCGGGACGCTGTACGAACCTTACCTCGGCATTCTTGTATCCCTTATCATCGTAATAGTCCTTTATCACCTTTGTGGCACGCGCGATGATATCGGGGGTTATGTGACCACCGGCGTGGATACCGATTTTTTTCTCAAGCTCCTCGCGCTCCGATTTCTTTATTCCGCTGATGCTCAACTGCGACACACGGGGGCGCTGCCTGACTGCAATTCCCAAGTAGATATAGTTACCCTTTATACTGTCGGCAGTAATAGAGACATCCTCGAAAAGGCCGTGCTTCCAATAACGCTTTATGGCATTTGTAACCTCATCGCCCGGAACCGATATCTCATCGCCAATCGAAAGACCCGACAAGCCTATAACCACCGAGGGCTCAAGATTCTCGGCTCCCGAGAGGTTTATGCCGCCGATGGTATATTTGTGCGCGGTACCTGTGTATAATATTGTCGGTTTGACAACAACCTCTTGCGCCGACACAGCCGACGTCAAGGCTGTAAACACAACCAGAAACGATATCTTTAAAAACGGAAAAAATCTCATTTTATACTCTCTTTTCATCATTTGTCACTTGTTCTCCTGTCAGCCCGTAGCGGCGTTGACGGCTCTGGTACTCATAAATGGCTCTGCATAGCTCTTCTTTGTTGAAATCGGGCCACAGCACCTCGGTAAAATAGAACTCGGAATAGGCGAGCTGCCACAACAGGAAATTGCTCAACCTCTGCTCCTTACCGGTGCGTATGAGCAAATCCGGGTCGGGCATAAAGGATGTCGTCAATTCTGAATCTATTGTACTGTCGTTTATCTCATCAAGCGCCAATTCGCCACTTTTCACCTTTGAAGCAATGCTGCGCACAGCTTCGGTCAGTTCCCATTTCGACGAGTAGCTGAGTGCCAGCACCAATGTCATCGAATCGTTGTGAGAGGTTCGCTCGGCACAACCTTCGAGACGCTCACGCACATTATCAGGGAGTTTGCTCATATCACCGATTATGCGGAATGCCACATTGTGTTTTACGAAGAGTTCCTCTTCTACCGATTCAAAGAGCAGAGCCATCAGCGCAGCCACCTCGGCGACAGGACGGTTCCAGTTCTCGGTCGAGAAGGTGTAGAGCGTGAGGTATTTCACACCCAGTTTCAGCGAATCCTCCACAAGCTGACGCACGGCTGCAGCACCGGCCTGATGCCCCTCCTGACGCTCTTTTCCGCGCAACTGCGCCCAGCGTCCGTTACCGTCCATTATTATGGCGATATGCTTGGGGACACGCTCTTTATCTATGAGTTCAATATAGTTCATTGCGATATCTCTAATTATTACACTTTCTATACTTTGGCGACAGGTCGTATGTCACAAAAATTGACAGGAACGAATAGCTGACCTTGTTCTTCAAAAACCCGCTGTCAATGCCATAAGGGTCATTCAGTATCGGTGCCGTCTCACGTGTCACATCCAAATTGTCGCTGAATGAGAAGCGGTATGTCAGTTCACACCCGAGGTTCAAGCGCGGGGCAACTTTCCATTTAAGCCCCAAGCCTACAGGGATGTTCGCTGTAAAAACGTGCTTTGCCGGTGCCGGTGCGTATGTCATACCTACGCCTGCAAGCAGATACGGTGCCAACCTGCGCGATTGCTTGTAGCCTGAACCGTCGCCATAGGCGAAGAAATGCAGTTCGTACTGCGCACCGAGGTCACACAGCAGACGCCCGAACTCTACATCTCCACCCGGAAAACGGTTATCGAGCCCCTCGGTAGTTCCACTGATGCGTGCTACTGCGAGATTTGTCTTAACCGCCATACGGGGATTTATGTTATAGCGCCAAACAACGCCACCCATAACATTGATATTGTTTATCGGTGATGTGTAGTTGGCATCGCCATAATAGCTGCTGCCACCAACCATTGCACCGACTTCGTAGCGGTATTCCAGACCATCGGCACGCACTGCGGTAGCGAAGCACAATATCATTGCGC
>CALBKR010000267.1 GCA_937896105.1 uncultured Bacteroidales bacterium | reverse complement strand
ACTGCTCCTCCGTCTGACTTGTGATGTCGTAACCTGTCTTTTCGAGGATGGCGTCGGTCATTGTAAGGCGGCGGAAAGGTGCCTTGAACGAAATCTGCTTGCCGTCAATCTCCACCTCGGTCGTACCATTGACCGCCAAGGCGATACGCTCCAACATATTCTCCGTGAACTCCATCATCCACTTGTAATCCTTGTAGGCAACATAAATCTCCATACAGGTGAACTCGGGGTTGTGCGTGCGGTCCATACCCTCGTTGCGGAAATTCTTTGAGAACTCATATACTCCCTCGAAACCGCCCACGATAAGGCGCTTGAGATAGAGCTCATTTGCAATACGCAGGTAAAGCGGAATGTCGAGCGCATTGTGGTGGGTTATAAATGGACGGGCTGCAGCGCCACCGGGTATCGACTGCAATACGGGTGTCTCTACCTCCATATATCCCTTCGAGTTGAAGAACTCACGCATCGAGCTGTATATCTTGTTGCGCTTGATGAATATCTCCTTTACATCGTCGTTCACCACAAGGTCTACGTAGCGCTGGCGGTAACGGAGTTCGGGATCCTCGAAACGGTCGTATGCCATACCGTCCTTGTACTTTACGATAGGCAGCGGGCGGATACTCTTCGAGAGGAATGTCAGCTCCTTTGCGTGTACGGTTATCTCGCCAGTCTGTGTGCGGAACACGGTACCCTTAATGCCGATAAAGTCGCCGATGTCGAGCAGGCGCTTGAACAGCACGTTGTATCCGTCCTTGTTCTCGCCCGGGCAGATGTCATCGCGTGTAATATATACCTGTACACGGCCTTTCGAGTCCTGAAGCTCAATGAATGATGCCTTGCCCATCACACGGCGGCTCATCATACGGCCTGCTATGCACACCTCGCGCGGCTCCTCATCCTCCTTGAATTCGGCAATGATGTCTGTCGAGAATGCATTTGTGGGGTATTCGGCTGCTGGGTATGGCTCGATGCCCATATTGCGCAGCTCGGCAAGTGCCTCGCGGCGTACAATCTCCTGTTCGCTAAGTTCTAAAATGTTCATTGTTATCTTTGTTTTATATTAATTTCCTGAAATAATCTATTGTGCTCTGCAAACCCTCATCGAGCTTTATTGTAGGTTGCCATCCACCCAGTTCGCGGTGTGCAAGGCTTATATCGGGCTTGCGCTGGCGTGGGTCGTCCTGTGGCAGCGGCTCAAAGACAATCCTTGATTTCGAGCCAGTCAGTTCAATCACCTTTTCGGCAAGCTCGAGCATTGTGAACTCACCTGGGTTTCCAATGTTGACAGGTCCTGTGAATTCGTCGCCGGTCTCCATCATACGTACCATACCCTCGACAAGGTCATCGACATACTGGAAACTGCGTGTCTGCTTGCCGTCGCCATATATGGTTATGTCGTTGCCACGTAGTGCCTGGACTATGAAATTCGATACCACACGGCCATCGTTCATACTCATTCTTGGACCATAGGTGTTAAAGATGCGTATAATCTTTATGCGCAGGTTGTTCTGCCTGTGGTAGTCCATAAAAAGTGTCTCGGCGCAGCGCTTTCCCTCGTCGTAGCAGGAGCGTATGCCTATTGGGTTGACATTGCCCCAGTACTCCTCGACCTGCGGGTGTATGTGCGGGTCACCGTAAACCTCACTGGTCGATGCCTGCAGAATCTTTGCGCCTACGCGCTTTGCAAGCCCGAGCATATTCATTGAACCTATGACACAGGTCTGTATTGTCTTTACAGGGTCGTGCTGGTAGTGCACGGGCGATGCCGGGCAGGCAAGGTTGTATATCTCATCGACCTCGGCTGTGTATGGCTGCGTGATGTCGTGGCGTACAAGCTCGAAATGGTCGTTGCCGATAAGGTGGCGTATGTTGTCTTTGCTGCCGGTAAAGTAGTTGTCGAGGCAGATTACGTCGTTGCCCTCTCTGAGAAGGCGCTCGCATAGGTGCGAGCCGATGAATCCGGCTCCTCCGGTTACAAGTATTCTTTTCATATTGTTTTTGTGTGTTGGCAGTGGGGCTTTTCTGAATAAACAGAATTAACCGTATTACTGCAATATGCTTATTATCTGCAAAAATAATACTTTATTTTTATGTAGGGTTTATATTCTTGATTGTTTTTGTTGTAAAATTGTGGGAATTGGGGATTTTTATTGGCTTTTTGCTTTTTGTGTTTGATTGTGGCTCATAAAGAGGCCCCCTTACTCGCTTTGTCGGGAGCGAGTAAGGGGGCGGTGCTTCTCTTTTTTTGTGGCTTATTGTAGGCGGAATACTACGGGGAGTGTATAGCGTACGCGTACGGCCTTGTCC
>CALBKR010000266.1 GCA_937896105.1 uncultured Bacteroidales bacterium | reverse complement strand
CCTTCTTTTCCTTCATCTCCACTTCTGTCGCCGCACCTACATAAAGTACTGCCACACCGCCTGCGAGCTTGCCCAGACGCTCCTGGAGCTTCTCACGGTCATAATCCGAAGTCGTGGTCTCGATCTGCTTGCGGATAAGGTCCGCACGTTCCTGGATCGCATCTGCAGAGCCTGCACCGTTCACCACAGTGGTATTGTCCTTGGTCACAACCACCTTCTCAGCCTTTCCGAGCATATCCGGAGTTGTGTTCTCGAGAGTGAATCCCCTCTCCTCCGAAATCACCATACCGCCGGTAAGGACTGCGATATCCTGAAGCATCTCCTTGCGACGGTCGCCGAAGCCCGGAGCCTTTACAGCACAAATCTTCAACTGCTATGTGGTTGGGGTCAAGGCCTGCAGTATCGAGGGCTTCACTCATCACATCATAAGAGACGCGGCCATCGTAAATCGAGATTTGATTTATGCGCAAATCTGGATTGGATTTCTCCTTTTTATCGCCCTTTATTATATCAATGAGGAACTGGATGTTAAGGGGCGAATCGGGCGTGAGACGGCAGATTCTTATATCCGGCGCAGCAATGGACAATGTATTGACCCTGACTCTGCCGCTGAAGAGTTCGGGAGTGCGCAGATAGGCACGTGCCTCATCGGCGCATATCAAGGTATCACCATCAAGGTCGCGTATAAGCACTCCCTTCAAACGGATATCATTTATACTACGTATATCGACAGCCTCTAAATCAAGCGGAATGCCATAGTCTTCGGTAACAATATCGGAAACCCAAGAAGCAAGACGATGCTGCACGACATCGAGCCGCAAGGAGAGCATCAGGATGAACAGCAACGAAGCTATTACAGCGATGGCACCGAATATGTATTTGAAGAATCTGATAAGGCGTAAACTTTAAAGCAAACACAAAAAGCCGGTTTTATCCAAACCGCCCAAAGTTGATGCGAATATACTAATTTTACACGATAGAATCGTGCTTTTTTGCGTAAAAAAAATGCTCAGAGACACATTTTGCACGAGATTTTCCAGCACAAGGGCAAAAAGAGTAAAAAGATGGCATTTATTCCAGATTGGCAGCTATGAAAAAGGCACTTAAATTTCATTATTTAAAGTTCATTTATTAAATTTGCGACTCATTATAATTCAAGAAAAAAACAGTTCGCTTTATGATAGAAACCCTGATTATCCTGCTGCTGACAATGGTGTTTTTCATATCGGGAAAGATACGTTCGGACATTGTCGCACTTTGCGCACTCGCATCGCTCATAGTACTGGAGATACTGGAACCCGAAGAGGCTTTGGCAGGTTTCTCAAGCACTGTCGTGATTATGATGGTGGGGCTTTTTGTTGTTGGCGGCGCGATATTCCAGACCGGTTTGGCAAAAATGATAAGCTCGAAGCTTATGCGCTTGGCAGGACACAGCGAGACACGCCTGTTCATTCTTGTAATGGTCGTAACATCACTTATGGGAGCATTTGTCAGCAACACAGGTACCGTAGCCATTATGATACCTATTGTAGTCAGTATGGCAATGAGCGTCAAGATGAACCCGAGCCGTCTGCTTATGCCGCTTGCTTTTGCGAGCAGCATGAGCGGTATGATGACGCTCATTGGTACACCGCCCAACCTTGTCATCAACGACAAACTGATGGAGAAAGCCAACGAGTTGATAGAGAAAGGAGGGACAGTCCCGAGCTGGGCAGGAGAATATGCCGATGGCCTTGGCTTCTTCACATTCCTTCCCGTCGGCCTCATCTGCGCCGTTGTGGGAACCATCATCCTGCTACCGCTGAGCAAGAAATACCTCTCAAAGCCCGGTTCACTGAGCAGCAAGAGCGCAAGCAGCGCAAAGTCGCTAAAGACCCTTGTAAAAGAGTATGGCATAGCAAATAACCTGCACAAGGTACAGATTAACCAGGATTCACTTGCTGCAGGCAAGATGATTGGGGAACTGAACATCAGGAAGGAGTACAGCCTGAACATCATCGAGGTGCGACACATCGAAAGGGGACAGCGTAACCTGCTTACAAAGAATGTCGTGCAACAGGCAGCCGACTCGGACACGATGCTGCGCGCCGATGACATCCTATACATCTCTGGCGCCGGCGAACTTGTAAAGAGATTCGTAGCAGACTACAACCTTGAACTGATTGCCGACAGCGAAGAGAACAACCTCGATTTCTATGACATAGGCGTTGCAGAGATTGTCCTTATGCCATCGTCGTCGGTCATAAACAAGACAATAAAGGAGGTTGAGTTCCGCACAAAATACAACGTAAGCATACTCGGCATCTGCCGCAAGAGCAACTACATACTCCAAGGACTTGCCGACGAGACTATACACCAGGGCGATGTATTGCTGGTGCAGGGAACGTGGAGCAACATTGCGAACCTTGAGAAGGAGACCACCGAATGGATTGTCGTGGGACGCCCGCTCGAGGAGGCTGCAAAGGTCACACTCGACTACAAGGCTCCGGTAGCTGCATTCATTATGCTGGCAATGATTATAGCTATGGTAACCAACATCGTTGCTCCCGTAACAGCCGTGATACTCGCCGGCCTGCTCACCGTGCTCACCGGCTGTTTCCGCAATGTAGAGGCAGCCTACAAGACAATAAACTGGGAGAGCATCGTGCTCATCGCTGCAATGATGCCAATGTCCACAGCCCTGCAGAAGACAGGCGTATCGGAATGGATATCACAATCCCTGGTCACCGCCCTTGGTGATTTCAATCCGATAGTGCTGCTTGCCGCAATATACTTTACGACATCGTTTATGACAATGTTCATAAGCAATACCGCAACTGCAGTGCTTATGGCACCGATGGCTATGAGCTGCGCTGTGTCAATGGATGTCAGCCCCGTGCCGATGCTGTTTGCCGTGACATTGGGAGCAAGCCTATGCTTTGCATCGCCGTTCTCGACACCGCCCAACGCCCTTGTAAAACCAGCCGGACAGTACACATTCTCCGACTACATCAAGGTCGGCCTGCCGTTGCAGATAATACTGGGCATCATAATGATACTTGTACTGCCGCTCCTTTTCCCATTCTAAAGAAAAACTGCCAAAATTGCTTGTTTAAGACAATAAATGAGTAATTTTGTCAGCAACAAAAAGATAGAATTATGAATTTAGCTGAGGTACAGAAAGCAAAACAACAGTTCGGCATCATCGGCAACGACCCGACACTGCTACGTGCGATAGACACCGCGATACAGGTTGCACACACCGACTTGTCGGTACTCATAACCGGCGAGAGCGGTGTCGGCAAGGAGTTTTTCCCGAAAATAGTACACACAAACAGTGTGCGCAAGCACGGGAAATACATCGCCGTAAACTGCGGAGCTATCCCTGAAGGCACCATAGACTCAGAACTTTTCGGTCACGTGAAAGGCGCCTTTACCGGCGCCGTCAATGAGCGCAAGGGTTATTTCAGCGAGGCTAATGGCGGAACAATTTTCCTCGATGAAATCGCGGAACTGCCCCTCTCTACACAAGCACGCTTGCTTCGCGTGCTTGAGAATGGCGAGTTCATAAGAGTTGGTTCATCCGATGTCGAGAAGACCGATGTGCGCATTGTCTGTGCGACAAATGTAAACCTGCCTGAAGCCATCGCTGAGGGACGATTCAGGGAAGACCTCTACTACCGACTGAACACCGTGCCTATCACTGTGCCGGCACTGCGTAAACGCGGTGACGATGTGATACTGCTCTTCAAGAAATTCTCAATGGACTTTGCGGGGAAATACAATGTTCCGAAAATACAACTCGACCCAAGTGCGCAGAAAGCACTCACGGAATACTCCTGGCCGGGCAATATACGCCAACTCAAGAACATTGCCGAGCAGATATCTATACTCGAGCTGAACCGCGAGATAAACGGAGAAGTTGTGTCGCGTTACCTCCCGAAGGAGACTGCAAACACCCTGCCTACCATTGCAGGGCGCGCAAGCGACCATAAAACATTCGAGAGCGAGCGCGAGATACTGTACAGCGTGCTTTTCGATATGCGCAGGGACATAACAGAGCTCAAGAAACAGATAGAGAGCCTGCGTTCTTCACAAGAGAGCAACGGTAAAGAAAACACATTCTTTACAGAAGCAAACCAGATGCCGGTTGTACAGCACCAGATACAACCCGCCTACCATATACAGCCCACACAAGTACACTACGAGCCCGTTGACCCCGTAGTTGACGAATACATCGAAGAGGCGCTATCACTTGACGATGTCGAGAAAAAGACAATAATGCTTGCGCTCGAAAGGAATAAAGGCAAGCGAAGACACGCAGCCAAGGAACTGAACATATCAGAACGTACATTATACCGTAAAATAAAGGAATATGGCATTGAATAACATAACACGCAAAATAGGATATGCAGCGGCATTGTTGACTGCCGTAATAATCACAGGCTGCACGGTGAGCTACAAATTCACCGGTGCGTCTATCGACTACACAAAAGTAAAGACAATCTCGCTCGAGACATTCCAGAACCGTGCCGCATACCAATGGGGACCAATGGCAACAATGTTCAACGAGACACTGAATGACATATTCGTGCAGCAGACAAAACTTGAGCAGGTAGCACGCGGAGGAGACCTGCAGCTTGCCGGCGAGATTACAGCCTACGACCAGTTCAACAAATCAATTTCATCGGACGGCTACTCATCTATGGTGCAGTTGAAGATGACCGTTAATGTACGTTTCACCAACAATACCAACCACGACGAGGATTTCGAGCGCCAATTCAGTGCCACACGCGACTTCGACGCGACACAATCGCTCGATTCGGTACAAGAAGAGCTTGTCGACCAGATGATAAAGGAGATAGTAGAGGCGATTTTCAATGCTGCGGTAGCCAACTGGTAAGAATATGGAAAGCCTCACGACATACATATCACACCCCGAAAAGCTCAACCGCGACACACTTTATGAGCTTCGTATGCTTGTGGCCAAATATCCATACTTTGACGCCGCGCGCCTGCTTATGCTCAAGAATCTGTATCTGCTCCACGACATCGAGTTCGGAAAAGAGATGCGCAAAGCCGCAATCTACCTCAAGAGCCGCTGGCCCATTTTCGAGCTGATGGCAGGATATGGCACAGCATCGACCATAGAGGATGCGCCCGACGACATTCCTGTAGACAGGACAATGTCGCTCATTGATGCTTTCCTCGATACAATTCCCCAGGAGACACTTTCGCTCGAGGCGGAAGGCGCCGCTGCTGTAGACTACGTATCGGCATATCTTAAAAAGGAGGATAAAGGAGAAGAAAAAGAGATACCCGAACTGCGCGGTCAACAGCTCATTGACGATTTCCTCGCCGGGGACAACGAGAGAATCTCACTCGACCTGAATGCTCCACACACGCCGACTGCAGAACACGAAGAGGAAGAGACAGCAGAACGGCCGGACTCGGAAGCATCATTCTTCACCGAGACCCTTGCCAACATTTACATCAAGCAAGGGAAATATAACAAAGCACTTGAAATTATTAAACGTTTATATTTGGAATTTCCAAATAAAAATCGTTACTTTGCAGACCAAATAAGATTTTTAGAAATTATTGTAAAACATACAAAGAAAGAATAATATGTTTAACTTTTTTGTACTTCTCCTTGTTTTGGCAGCTATCCTGATGTGCCTTATTGTATTGATTCAGAACTCAAAAGGCGGTGGCCTTGCATCAGGTTTCGCATCATCGAACCAGATTATGGGCGTTAGAAAGACTGCCGATTTCTTAGAGAAAGCGACTTGGACAATTGCAGCACTGATGGTTGTATTCAGCATTTTGGCTGCGCACGCTTTGGTATAAAACAAGGCACAAGCGCCAGACGCCAAGCATAGTACGCATTTGCCAGCAAATATAGACCTAATGGGTGTGTAATATTACACGCCCATTGTTTTATATCATAAAATGAAGGTGACTTTTGGGTCACCTTCCAACATTCATTATTTACAGAACGGCTT